>JAIBBN010000033.1 GCA_019694655.1 Leptospirales bacterium | reverse complement strand
AACTGGGAATGATGACTGCGGCGCAGGGTGCGCCGAAGGACTGGCCAGATTTCCGCGGACGGGCCTTTCTGCTGCTTAAGGAGGGGGCCTCTCTGGATTACTATGATGGCGAATAGTTGAGGCAGCGTTGCCAATCAGAGGGCCGGGGAAGTTGCTGTGTTTGAATATCTGCCAGCGGCCTTTCCGCTGATCCTGCTTCTGATCGTAGCAACGATCTTCGGTCGATTGTTCTACAACTCCACACAGCGTCGCATCGAAGAGCGTGCACTGCAACCGATCTTTGAAGCGCGCTGCGCCGGACAGGTCGGCGCCATCTTTTACCGCGGACCGTTCATCCGCTTCAGCGTTTATCCTGACTTTCTGATCGTAGCAGTGGGCAAGGCGCATCTGCTTCGCCGCGCCAGCATTCGACGGATCTACATTGAACGACGTTTCTGGCAAAAGCAGCTGGTGATTGAACATCTTGCGCCGGAAGTTCCAGAGAAGATCCGACTGCTGATGGCCAGACCGGCGGCGCTCGAGGGCTGGGGAGCGCCGGCCTAGAGCGATGTATGGCTTTCTGGATCTAATTTTCGATCAGAAAAATACTTGAGTCGATCGATCAAGGAATGATATTACACCCTGACAACGAGGATATTGTTTGCGTCGTCATGCTACAGCTGTACACGGATTGTCGCTGTGCCTCTCTTTAATCTTGAGCGGCGCCTGCTATGACGCTGCCAGCTCCAGCCTTCCCGAAGCCTCGCTGTTTTTCCTGCAGGCGGAGACCTCTTTCAATGTTTTCAGCGGCAACGTAGGCGGAATGCCAAACGCGGTGGCTTTATCCAGCGACTCCATCTATATTGCCGGCAACTCCGACCCCAGCGGCGGCAATCGCAACTGGCGGATATCCAGACGCAATAGATTTACAGGAGAACTGGTCAGCGCCTTTGGCAATGGCGGCGTCATTGAGTTTGATCCGGGCGGCGGCGGCAATGATGATCTCAACGACATGGCTTACGACAATGGCTTCCTTTATCTGGTTGGAGTGGACGTGGCGCCCGGCTCGCCACAATGGCGTATTGAAAAGCGCAACGCCATCAGCGGCGCTCTGGACGCCAGCTTTGGGACGGGCGGGGTGATCAGCTTCGATCCGGTGGCCGGTCAATTCGACAACCTTGATGCCATCTTGACCAACGGCTCAGTCATGAATATCTGTGGGTCGTCGTCCACTGGCGGGTCCGGTCAACAGTGGCGCATGGAAAGAAGAGCGCTCAGTAGCGGCGCGCTGGATGTCGCCTTTGGCGCGGGCGGCGTACTCACCCAGGCGGCCGGCAACGGAACACAATCGCGCTGCTGGGCAGCCGCCGCCGATGCTTCCAGTCTGTATTTTGCCGGCGCCTACCGCGCGGCAACTGTTGACTGGCGTACTGAAAAACGCGATCGGGCGACCGGCGCCCTGAATGCTACATTTGGCGCAGGCGGACAGGTGAACGGCGCGCCCAATCCCATGCGCGATGAAATCTACGCCGTGAAAATAAGCAGCGATTCGATTTATGTAGCCGGGCTGGCCAGCTCGCCTACCACGCATTACCGTCTTGATCGCTATGATATCAACAGCGGCGCAAGCGTGGCCGCTTTTGGCAGCGCAGGGACAGTCGATGTCGATTACAGCAGCGGGGCGGACAATCTTGGCGCCCTGGTTCTGGATGGGGCCAACCTCTATCTGATTGGCAGCGACGAGGTCGTCGCCGTCGATCGCGCCTTTCATATTGAGCGCTTTGATTCCAGCAGCGGCGCAGCGATTGCCGAATTTGGCAACGCCGGCGTGCTGCGCATCGACCTCAGTCCGGGCAACGACGAAGCGACCGCCGCCGTAGCCGACGGCAGCTTTCTCTATGTGGCCGGCGCGGATGCGAGTACGACGCCGGGCGGATGGCGCATCATCAAGATGTACAAGAGCAGCGGGCTGTATTGAACGCTCTTAACTGGCTTTCGCCTGGACCAGCTGTGGGCCGCGATTGATCGTACAGCGACCCTCGAAGACCACGCCCTCTTCTACCACCAGGCTGCGCGTCACAATATCGCCGTAGACCTTGCTGGTGGAAAGCAAGGTCACGCGACGATCGGCATGAATCGAGCCGCGCACCTCTCCGCCGACGACGACCACGCCGGCGCGCAGATCCGTTTCGACCAAGCCAGCGCGACCGACCAGCACCTTGCCTTCGGTGATGATATTGCCTTTGAAATAGCCGTCGATGCGAATCAGGTCCTTGACCTTGAACTCGCCGCGGAATTCGGAGCCCTCGCCAATCAGGCTGTTGACGATCAGGTTCTCGGTTGTATCAGCCATTGGTCTTGCAGGTGATTCAGGAAGGCGTGCGGATTGTAGGCCACAGTTCCCACATGGACTTCGTAATACAACATATATACGGGCGCAGCGCCGGTCTTGCCCACATAGCCAATGACCTGCCCGCGACTGACCGTCTCCCCTTTCTTAACCCGCGTCCGATCGAGATGAGCGTAGAAAGTCTTAATGCCATAGCGATGATTGATTCGAATCTGCAGTCCGTAGGAGGCATCATAGGACACGTCCAGCACCTCGCCGGGCGCGGTTGCCACCACCTCGGCCCCCGGCAACGCGCCGATGGCAATGCCGCGCTGGAAGCGCTGACGGCCCTCCAATTGATCGGTCTGCAATCCGTAGGGAGTCATCAAGTAACCGTGGACCGGCCAGATGCCTGGCGTGTTGCGCAGCAGATTTTGCTTTTCGCGAGTATTCAGTTCGGCAAGGATCTTCTCTGAAACCTCCACCGCGCGACGCAGATTGTGGTTATCCTGACGGGACAGAAAGATCACTCGCCGCAGGATTTCCTCGGTCAGTTCCTGGCTGCAGGCCTCGCCCTGGCTGCGGCATTCCGCCACCAGCCTGCGCAGATCGGCAATCTCCGTATCGATCACGGCCTGCGCCGCGCCGCCCTCGCCGCTCTGCGCAGTGTCCTGTCCATCCAGCTTCACATACAATTCGCCAATGGTGTTAGCATAGTCATTGATGATTTCATGCAGCGGCAGCATCTCCTCCGCCATCTTGACGCTCTGCAGATTGAACTGCGAGTTGGTGAGACCCATATCGTAGTACTGAATGTCCTCGCCGCTCTTCCCGACCAGACTGATCATCGAAAGGAGCAGACCCAGCGTCGCCACAGCAATCGTAATGGAGATGGCGTAGATCGAAACGTGCAGATTCAGGATCTTCTGCTCTGTATGCGGGATGACCATGATCGTCAAGCGCTCGCGGCCGCGCTTGTGGATGCGCGCCAGAATCTCGGCCAGCCGCTCGCGCAACTCGGCGTAGGTTTTGCGCCAGTTGTCCTTCCAGTCCAGGCGATGCCGGGGACGCGGCCCCTCGCGCAGGTGCTCGGCAAATTCGCCGGCATCCAGCGGGTCAGGGCGCAGCGGGACTCCGCGGCCCTTGCCGTTTTGGCCCGCGGCTCCCTTGCCGGCTGACTGATTGCTCGCCTTGCGCGCCAGATGATCCCCTTGTGCGGCGCACCCGGCAAATGGACCAGGACGCGCCCCGCACCCGATTGACCTGACCCGCCTCGGGTCGGGTCAAGCTGAAAACCCTGGGCCTGGAAAACGATTGCCGGCTCAACCCTGGAACGCGACCAAACGTCGGATGAGCGAACAAGAACAGAACAAAGATGGCGGATTCGCGGCCCCCTGGCAGCGCGAGTTTTTCCAGAACATTGAAGGATTTGTAAAAGGCGGCCTCGAAGAACTGAAAGCCAAAGAGTTGCTGGTCAAATTCCTGAAACTCTCCTCGGAAACGCCAATGCCGAAGGTTATGGACAGCTTCCGGGAAGACGGCGCGCTGGAAAAGGTCGGCGTTTACACCATGAAGTCGCCGCCGATCCGCGACTTTATGGTGCAATTCTTCGATCCCTTGATGCGCAACTTCACCGTCGAGGGCAAAGAGAACCTCTCGCAAATTGTGCCGCTGCTGGGCAAGTTCCCGATGGTCCTGATTGCCAACCACTTGAGCCATTTTGACACCGCGGCCATCTACAATCTGCTTTATCGCGAAGGCAGCGAGGCGCGGCGTCTGGCCGATTCGTTGGTCTTCATTGCCGGTCGACTGGCCTTTGAGCCGGACTTTACGCGCCTTGGCCTGTACATGATTGATTCGCTGCTGGTCTGCTCCAAGAAGGACATGCAGGACAACCCGGCAATGGCCGACTTGATGACGCGCATCAACATGCGCTCCTTTCGCCAGGCGCAGCAGCTGCAAAAGGACGGCAAGGTCATCGCAGTTTTTCCAGAGGG
>JAIBBN010000032.1 GCA_019694655.1 Leptospirales bacterium | reverse complement strand
ACAACGCCTCCAACGGCTGGTTCGACTGGGCGGCCTTTGCCGTAGTGCAGTCCATGCTCTGGCTGCTGGCCGCCGCCGGACTCTGGATGCGCGCGCGCCGCATGCCCTTTGAGGTGCGACGCTGCGAAGAGACGCGCAGCGAACTGGAAAGCTTGTTCTACATGGCGCAGGAACAATTGCCGCTGGAGGGCATGACCTACCTGGGCTATCTGGCGCTATTGAAGCAAGGCGCGGCCCTGGTTGGCGGCGCCGGTTCGGAAAATTTGTTCACGGTACATCTGCTGATTCAGCCGGAGCGAATTTACCTGCATTCCATCCTCACTGGCGAAGAACGACGCGCCGACTTTTCCCTGGCCCGTTTCCTGCTGCTCTGTTTGCGGCGGCCGGAGTTTCGTTACGGACCGCCAGAGGTGGTGCTGGCGCTCAGTCCGCGCGAACGCGATCGCTACGCCAGCGAACTGCATCGCGCCGGCTTTGTTGCGGTGGCCGGCGGCGAGCTGGGCGCCGGAGGCGTCTACCGCGAGCAGCTGCGCAATCTGCCGGCGCAGCGCTTTGGCCAGTGGCGACCCTTTCAAAAGGAAATTGTTTTCTTTCAATTTCGACCGGAGACTGCGTTGCAGGCCATGAATTGATGCCCGATCAACGCTATGCGCCGCCGGCGCACTGAACTTATAGAGCGTCTCAAGATCCTTGCCTTTGGTCACTGATAGACCCGGCCAGCCGCTTGACAGCCGCCGGGCGGGGGTCGCGCTGCGGCATTCTGCAGACCCGATGGCGCAATGCAAGGCCGTTCGGTTCAGATCGCCGCTGTGATCCATGTACAGCGGAAACTGGAGAAACAATGAACAATTCTGAAATAAGGGCGCGCCGCGGCAGGGCGACGCTACTTCTGGCGATTGCGCTGGCGGCGCTCTGCTTGCCTGGCGCTCTCTTTGCCGGCGAAGCGGATCTGCGCTTGCCTGACCTTGCGTCGCAAGCCTTCCTTGGGCTTGATGGCAAATCCTTGCTGCTCCTGGGGATGCTGGTTTGTGCCATTGGACTGGCCTTTGGCATTGTTCAGTTTGTACAGATCCGCGGGCTGCCCGTGCACCAGTCGATGCGCGACATCTCCGAACTGATTTACGAGACCTGTAAAACCTACCTGCTCACTCAAGGGAAGTTCCTGCTCATTCTGGAAATCTTCATTGGCGCAATCATTGTAGTCTATTTTGGGTTTTTGCGCGGCATGTCGGCGCAGGTTGTGGCGATCATCCTGGCCTGCAGCGTAGTTGGCATCGCCGGCAGCTACGGCGTGGCGTGGTTTGGCATTCGCATCAACACCTACGCCAATTCGCGCGCTGCTTTTGGCAGCCTGGGCGGCAAACCCTTCCCTACCTACGCCATACCATTGAAGGCCGGCATGTCCATTGGACTCTTGCTGATCTCCATTGAGTTGCTGCTGATGCTCAGCATTCTGCTATTCATTCCAGCCGAATACACCGGCCCCTGCTTCATTGGCTTTGCCATTGGCGAATCGCTGGGCGCCTCGGCGCTGCGTATTGCCGGCGGCATCTTCACCAAGATTGCCGATATCGGCTCCGACCTGATGAAGATTGTCTTCAAGATCAAAGAGGATGACGCCCGCAACCCCGGCGTCATTGCCGATTGCACCGGCGACAATGCTGGCGACTCCGTTGGTCCTACTGCCGACGGATTCGAAACCTATGGCGTAACCGGCGTTGCCTTGATCTCCTTCATTCTGCTGGCCGTGCCCGATGCATCGGTTCAGGTTCTGCTGCTGGTCTGGCTCTTTGTAATGCGCATCGTGATGATCCTGGCCAGTCTGCTGTCCTATGGCATCAGCGCCGCTTTTGCCAGAGCGCGCTACTCGCAGGCCGAAGACATGAATTTCGAGAAGCCGCTGACCGCTCTGGTCTGGCTGACCTCGCTGGTTTCCGTCGCCCTGACCTTTGTTGTTTCGTGGCTCTTGATTCCCAACATTGGCGGCGATCCCACGCTGTGGTGGAAGCTGTCCTTGATCATCACCTGCGGCACGCTGGCCGGCGCCGTGATCCCGGAACTGGTCAAGGCCTTCACTTCGACCGAGTCGCAACATGTACACGAAGTCGTTCACAGCTCGCGCGAGGGCGGCGCTTCGCTCAACATCCTCTCCGGACTGACTGCCGGCAATTTTGGCGGCTACTGGATGGGCCTGACTATCGTGGCGCTGATGGGCGTGGCCTACGGCGTCAGCACCCTGGGCGTCAGTTCGATCATGATGGCCGCGCCGGTCTTTGCCTTCGGTCTGGTCGCCTTTGGTTTTCTGGGCATGGGACCGGTGACCATTGCCGTCGACTCCTATGGACCGGTAACCGACAACGCCCAGTCGGTCTATGAGCTTTCGCTGATCGAACACCACAAGGGCGTCAAAGAAGAGGTGAATCGCGAGTTTGGATTCACGCCAAATTTTGAAAGATCAAAACACTTTCTGGAAGCCAATGACGGCGCCGGAAATACCTTCAAGGCGACAGCCAAGCCGGTGCTGATTGGCACGGCGGTGGTCGGCGCAACGACGATGATCTTTTCGATCATTATGATTCTGACCCAGGGCCTGAAGCCCGAACTAGTGGCAAAGCTCTCCATTCTGCATGCGCCCTTCCTGCTGGGACTGATCGCAGGCGGGGCCATGATCTACTGGTTTACCGGCGCATCAACCCAGGCCGTAGTTACCGGCGCCTACCGCGCCGTGGAGTTCATCAAGGCCAACATCAAGCTGGATGGAGTCGTGAAGGCTTCGGTGGCCGATTCCAAGCGCGTGGTCGAGATCTGTACGCGCTATGCACAACGCGGTATGTGGAACATCTTCCTGGCGGTATTCTTCAGCACCCTGGCCTTTGCCTTTGTCGAAGAGTACTTCTTCATCGGCTATTTGATCTCCATTGCTCTGTTTGGTCTGTTTCAGGCCGTGTTTATGGCTAACGCCGGCGGGGCCTGGGATAACGCCAAGAAGCTGGTGGAGGTCGAACTCAAGGAGAAGGGCACGGCGCTGCACGATGCCACCGTCGTCGGCGATACGGTTGGCGATCCTTTCAAGGATACCTCCTCGGTGGCGATGAACCCGGTGATCAAATTCACCACGCTCTTTGGCCTGCTGGCCGTGGAACTGGTGCTGGAGCTGATCAAAGCGGACCTGATCGTTGCCAAGCTGGCCCTGGCCGGTCTGTTCTTTGTTGTCGCCGTCGCCTTTATCTGGCGCTCCTTCTATAGTATGAGGATTCGCTCGGCATAAATCCTCTGCGCCTGCCCGATCGACCGCGCCGCAGCGATTGCATCAAAATCCAATCGTTCTGTCGGCGCGCTCCGGGCTGACCCTTCATGAATATCCTCCGAGTGGCGCGGGCTTTTGTCGCAGATTATCCCATGAGCGGCAGTCTGCGCCAGTCTGAGCGCGAGGGCGACCATCGACTGGCGCCGCAGTTTCTGGCGGCGAACTTGCATCCCAGCATTGAAGTCGTCGAAAGCAAGCTGGGCGATGCACAGGATGCGCCGCCCGGCGCCTCGCTTGGCAAGGGATCGCCGCAGTTGCCTGGCGAGCCGCACTGGCAGTGGCCGGAGGATCACTACTTTCTGGCGCAATTCAACCTGGCGCGCTGCAAGCTGGGCGATGTACAACAGCAGCTGCCGGCGCACGGCATGCTCTATCTGTTCTTCAACCCGCGGGCGATGAGCGCTGCGGCCTACTACTTCGAAGGCAACTCCGAGTTGCTGATTTCGACGGCGGCGCCGCCAGCGCGCGGCAAGCCGGATGGATATGCGCGCTTCTTTGCCCGGCGGGCCCTGATCAGCTTTGATGCCGGCTTTCGCTTTGGCGCCTGGCAGGATTCGGCCGAAATCCACGCCGCGCTGCCCGAGGATTTGCTGGCGGCGGTCAGTCAGATTCTGGGCATCGAGGCCTTTGACGACCGACGCTACTTCAACGATCCGACAAAGTCGGTCGCCGGCCATATGCTTGGCGCGCCGACGCTGCTTTCCGAGGACGATGCCGATGGCCAGCGCATCCGCCGGCTGATGGATCGCTATGTACTTCTTTATAATTTCAGCATGGCCGACAGCTACATCCATCTCTGGATCGAGGCGACGCGGCTTGCGGCCTGCGATTTTTCGCGCATCGAGGTTACCAGCTCGATTGGCTGAAAGCGCAGAATTTCCGGCGATGGCTCAGGCCAGCAGCGCGCCCAGTGCAATCAGCGCCTGACCGCTGTAGTAATTGACCAGGATGCCCAGCGCGGCGGTGGAAACTGGCCGCACGTAGCGATTCCAGGACCAGAAGCCGTCGGAGACGGCAAAGAGCAGCGCCCCACAGGCCAGCACCGGAAAGCGTCCGGCGGCGTAGTCGTTCCACCAGGCAAAGGCCATCATCGACGAAAGCATTGCGGCGTAACTCCAGATCAAGGGCAGCGAGCGCTTCTGCGCGGTGCGCAGACTCAAGATCGATGCATAGACGACTCCCGGTCCAAGGGCCGCCAGCCAGAACCAGCCTGGCGGCGCCGGCGCCGAGACTACAAAGGCGCTGAGGTAGGCGACATGGCCGGCCAGAAAAGCAAAGAAGCCAAAGAGAAACAGGCGCGGATAAAGCAGCAGCACATCGCCGGCGCAGCCCAGCATCAAGCCGGCAAAAATAATCTGTTGCAGCAGCCCCGGTTGCGTCCGGCCGCCAATGATCAGCGAGTAGTAGCCGGCGATCCAGAGCATGGGCAGCGCCTTCAGCCAGGGGTAAAGCGCCGGGCGACGCATGCGCGCCCAGATTGCCAGCGCGGCAAAAAGCAGAGCGGGAAGTAAGATCAAGACATGCTTCATCGGGGAACTACCAGGTTCGCCTGGAAAGTCGACGGAGCCTGAGCGCGGCGTCGACGACAAAAGTCGGCCTTGCTGGCTTCCTTCTGGCGCAGGCCCCGCGTGGCTCCCGCTTGACAGCGCCAGGGCGGGGCCCATCTCTGAATCAAAGCGAGCAAGAGGGTAAGGCGAAAGCATGAAGCGGCATATCAAAAAGGTTCTGATCCCGATCGACGGTTCAGAAACGTCGCGCAAGGCTCTGGAGATGGCTATTGGCATCTGCGAAGCGGCGGAAGCGCAACTGACGGTGCTCGAGGTGGTGGAAGAATTTGGACCGCTGCCCGGCTACTACGAGGCGGCGCCCCCGGGACTGGATCGCGTGAAGTGGATCTCCGAACAGCGCTTCGAAAAGAACCACTCGCCGCTGGACAATACCAGCATCAAGTGGGACCGCAAGGTGGAAGAAGGCTATCCCGCGGATCGCATCTGCGAAGTCGCCGCCAAAGGCGGATACGATTTGATCGTGATTGGCAGCCGCGGCCTCAGCGCCCTTGGCCGTTTCTTGCTGGGCTCCGTTTCGGACCGCGTCGTTCACCACGCTCCCTGCAGCGTAACGGTTGTGCGCTGATTGTAAACCCTGTAGTATTGCTAAAGATTGGAGGATCTCAAAAGCATGGCGATTAAAGTTGGAATCAATGGTTTCGGTCGCATTGGACGTCTGGTCTTTCGCGCCGGATTGGAAAAGGGCGGCGTACAGTTTGTTGGCATCAACGATCTGATCGACGCTGAGTACATGGCATACATGTTGCGCTACGACTCCACCCACGGCCCCTTCACGGGCGACGTGCGCGTGGAAAACGACATGCTGGTGGTCAACGGCCAGAAAATCCGCGTCACTGCGGAAAAGGATCCGGCCAATCTGAAATGGGGCGATGTGCAGGCTGACTATGTGGTCGAATCCACCGGCCTGTTCACCGACATGGAAAAGGCTGCGGCGCACATCAAGGCCGGCGCCAAGCGCGTGGTCATCTCTGCGCCTTCCAAAGACGCGCCGATGTTTGTGATGGGCGTAAACCACATGAGCTACAAGGCCGATCAGAATGTGGTATCGAATGCAAGCTGCACCACCAACTGCCTGGCGCCGCTGGCCAAGGTTGTGAACGACAACTGGGGCATCGTCGAAGGACTGATGACCACCGTGCACGCCGTCACCGCCACGCAGAAGACGGTGGATGGTCCCTCGCACAAGGACTGGCGCGGCGGACGCGGCGCCTATCAGAGCATCATTCCCTCCAGCACCGGCGCTGCCAAGGCGGTGGGCAAGGTCATTCCGGAACTGAATGGCAAGCTGACCGGCATGTCCTTCCGCGTGCCCACGCCCAATGTATCGGTGGTGGATCTGACCTGCCGTCTGGCAAAACCGGCCAAGTATGATGACATCAAGAAGAAGATGAAGGAAGCATCGGAAGGCGCGCTGAAGGGCATCCTCGGCTACACCGAAGACGCCGTTGTGTCGGCGGACTTTGTAACCGATCCGCGCACCTCGATCTTCGACGCCGAGGCCGGCATCATGCTCAACGACAACTTCGTCAAGCTGGTCAGCTGGTACGACAATGAGTGGGGCTACTCCAACAAGGTCATCGAGTTGATGAGCCACATGGACAGCGTAAAGTAAGCGAATACTTACTTACTTTCGCTCCAAAGCCGCGCCGCATCTTGCCGCGCGGCTTTTTTGTGTCCGCACACGCCACGCAAAGCCCGGGCAGGCGCAAAGGCTGGAAGCTTCGGGCGCCTTGAACTAATGCACGCCGCGGTTGAGGAATGTATCTAACTAAACAATAGCGCTATCAACGATATAAATATTGAAAGCGCATGGCGGGTCTGTGTAAATGCCATGACACACAGGCGGGTGAGGGCGGGGCCGAAGATGCGCCTGGGACTCACCTGGCGAAGCTGTATCTGGAGCGGTGGGCGAAGCGGCGGGACAAAAGAAATTCGCCTATTTCCCCGTGGTGCGTACAAGACGAACGCGACTATTGTCGTGACTGTCGGAGAAGACGAAAGCGCACAGATTGAGTTAAACGAAAGGCCCGTCATGCTCGCGCGTTTCGCGCAATGCGGCCGTCGAAAGCTATGTTCTTCTTTTCTTTTGCTGACGGGCGAATGTCTCCTCGCTTAGGAACGCCTCTCAAAC
>JAIBBN010000031.1 GCA_019694655.1 Leptospirales bacterium | reverse complement strand
CTCGCGCTGCAACCCGAAGAGGGCCATCAGTCCCCCCAGTAGCAGACCGACAATGACCAGCCAGATCAGGAGCTGGGAGCGAATGAAGTAGTGCAGAAGGCGTTCGATCATGCAGCAGGCCCGCTTTGGGATTTAGTCCAACGACTAATTTTTTCAGGCCGCCACTGGCGGCAAGGGGAAATGCAACGTGGCGTCTTGAAAAGTACGAACTTCGCGCAGCGGCGGCCAGTCTGAATCCCTGGGGTCTTGAGATTGGACCGTGCACCTGCAATACCGTTCGCTCTTTTCCTGATTCACGCGGCGCTGGTTGCCGCCGCTGCTTGTAGCAGCGGCTACACACGCGGCAGCATCGATCCAACGCCTGCGGGGCAATTGCGCGCCAATGATGCCGAGATCGAAACGCTATTGCGCGAACGTCCTCGTCTTCCGGCGCAATTTAAGCTTGGCGTGGTTTTTCTCAATTCAGGGTATGGCTGGCGCTTCTCCACCGCCGATCGTGATCAAACTCTGGCCATGGCCGAGTCTCTGCGCGAGGAACGGCTGATTTCTGCGATGTTCGTGGTGGACCCGGAGATCCTGGCTCTGCATGCCGACCTGGCCGCACTTGCCTTTACCGAACGACCTCGGCTGGACGAAATTCGCCAGATGGCGGCGCGCTATGGAGCGGACGCTGTGGCCGTAGTCAGCGGCGAGGCCCAGGTGAAGGAGGAGGCCAATGCGCGGGCCGTGTTCTATCTCACAGTGGTCGGCTGCTGGCTGGCGCCGGGCTCGCACCGCAGCGTGCTATTCACTGCACGGGCCAGCGTATGGGACGTGCGCAGCGGGGTATTGCTGGCCTCCGCCAGCGCTGAAGCGGAACGCAGCTCCACGCGGCCCTACGCACTAACGAACGAAGATGAGCTTACGGCAGACGCCAAAGACGAGGCCATGGAAAGTTTGGCCGACGAACTGCAGCGTCAATTGCTGGCGCTGGCGCCGCAGAGTTGAGAGCCTGCATTCAGGCAGACTGCCGCCTTCGGGTTGCCAGAAAGTTGCGAGTCATAGAAACAAAATTCCCTGGCCCCTGGCATCTGACAGGCAAGTTTCGGTCTGCTGGCGCGACAGGAGTTTGGCGCAGCTATGAGAGCTCTGCTTGCAATCTACTTTTTCGTCTTCTTGCTTGCGGGGCGAGGCCTGCAAGCGCAATGGATTCAAACCAACGGACCCGTCGGCGGCACAATTCGCTGCTTCGCCGTGAATGGTCCGAATCTTTACGCCGGCGCCTGGGGCGGCGGCGTGTTTCTATCCGTCGATGGCGGCGCAAGCTGGAGAGCCGTAAATACAGGGCTGAGCAACAGACATGTGCGCTCGCTTGTCGCAAACGGTTCGAATGTCTTTGCGGGTACGTTGGGCGGCGGAGTGTTTCTATCCGTCGATGGCGGCGCAAGCTGGAGAGCCGTCAATACGGGGCTGAGTGACAGACAGGTACGTTCGCTTGCCGTGAGCGGCGCCAATCTCTATGCAGGGACTGAGGCGGGCGGCGTCTTTCTTTCTGCCGACAACGGTGCAAGCTGGAAGTCGGTCGCCAGCGGCTTGCCCGACGCAGAGGTTCAATCGCTGGCGGCGCACGCCGGGAAGCTTTACGCGGGGACACGCACGGGCGTTTATCTTTCCACGGACAATGGCGCAAGCTGGCGGGCGGCAAATGCAGGCTTAAACGATGCAACCGTACGCTCGCTTGTTGTAAGCGGTTCAAATCTATTTGCGGGGACTTACGGCGACGGCGTCTATTTGTCCGCTGACAATGGCTTCAGCTGGAGGGCGGTCAACAGCGGGCTCACCGACAGGCGCATCGAGGCTCTCGCAGCAAGCGGACCAAATCTCTTTGCAGGCGCCTGGGGCGGCGGCGTGTTTCTTTCCACGGACAACGGCGCAAACTGGAGGGCTGTGAATGCCGGGCTGAGCAACAGGCAAGTCGAGGCTCTTACAGTGAGCGGCGCCAATCTCTATGCCGGCGTCCGGGGCGGCGGCGTGTTTCGTTCCGCCGATAGCGGTGCAAGCTGGCGGGCCGCCACTCACGGCCTGACAAGCGCAGAGGTCCTTTCACTTGCTGCCAGCGGCTCAGGACTTTTTGCGGGCGCAGGCGACGGACTCTTTTCGTCCACTGATAACGGAGCAAACTGGAAGCGTCTCGATATCAGCCAGGCGAACTTATACGTTGGATCCTTTGCTTCAAGTCCTCCCCATCTCTATGCCGGGACCGGGGGCGGCGTACTGCTTTCCACAGACAACGGCGTAAGCTGGCGGACCGTCAATAGCAGCCTGAGCAATCTGAATGTTAGATCTCTGGCCCTGAGTGGAACTCAACTTTATGCTGGCACTGAGGGTGGCGTATTTCTCTCCACGGACAACGGCGCAAGTTGGCAGTCTGTTACTAGCGGTCTGAGCAATCTGCATGTCAGATCTCTGGCCCTGAGTGGAACTCAACTTTATGCAGGTACTGATGGTGGCGTATTTTCCTCTGCGGATAGCGGCGCAAACTGGCGGGCCATCAACAACGGCTTGACGGAAACCAACGTTAGAACTCTTGCCGTGAGCGCTTCGAATTTGTTTGCGGGAACCTGGGGCGGCGGCGTGTTTCTTTCCACCGACAGCGGCGCAAGCTGGAGAGCCGTCAACAATGGCCTGACAGACCTCTTTGTTGCTACTTTTGCGGTGAGCGCTTCGAAACTTTTTGCCGGCACACGGCGCGGCCTGTTTTTGTCGTGCGACAACGGCGCAAGCTGGAGGTCGGTCAGCGGGGGCCTGGCGGATTCCGAGGTGCAGTCGCTTGTCGTGAGCGGTTCCTATCTTTTTGCGGGAACCTGGGGAAGCGGCGTTTGGCGGCGTCCGCTTGAGGAGTTCGCGGAGCCTTGAGATTGTCCGAAAGAGAGCGCTCGCCGTGCGGAGCCGCGGAGAGTCTCGGCGCGCGCTCGCCGCGAAACGCCACTCTACTTCGCTTTCCTTCAATTCCTTAGGGGAAGAGGCTTTACAAATCGATGATACTGCGCAGCGCTAGTCCTGCCGATGGTCGAGCAATTCTTTGAAGCTCCGGTCCTGAATTCCGCCTACGAGTATCCCGGTCGGCACTGGGAACTGGATAGCGACGGCCAACCAACTGGGAAGATTATCGACTCAAGGCGGCAAGCCCGCTTGATTACTCCAATTCCTCAGCCGCAAAAGCAGCGGAGCAAAGATAAGGGACAGCCGAAGCTAGGATTGAGCACATCTCCGGGCGTAGACACGGCCGAGCAAGAGTACGATCCCTATCCAATAATCAATCAGGTGCGTACTCAGGTCGATCAATGGCGAGGGTTTCCGAGAAAAGATTGGGATGTTACGTCTGAAACAGCGCGGCTGCTTGAATACTGGCGGCATCATGAATTTCAGAATGCACGACCGTTCTTCTGTCAACTTGAAGCAGTCGAAACCCTGATCTGGCTTACGGAGGTCGCCCCCAGCCTGGCCAGAAGCGGACTGTATCATCGACTTACTGACCACATCAACGCCGCAAATGCCGCTGCGAATCCAGAACTGCAGCGAATCGCACTGAAACTTGCCACCGGCGCGGGAAAGACAACCGTCATGGCGATGATCATAGCATGGCAGACAATCAATGCGGTTCGCTATCCGCAGAGCAAAAGCTTTACGCGCGGCTTTCTCATAGTCACTCCGGGAATCACCATTAAGGATCGGTTGCGCGTTCTATTGCCCAACGACCCGAACAGCTACTATGTCCAGCGCGAACTGGTTCCAGCCGAGTATCGCGGCGATCTCGATCGCGCAGAAGTGGTCATTACGAACTATCATGCCTTTCGCCTGCGAGAAAAGTTCGAAGCAGCAAGAGGTACCCGCGCCTTGTTGCAGGGGCGAGGGCCTGCCCTGCAGACGACGGAGACCGACGGCGAAATGATTCGTCGAGTCATGAAAGAGTTGATGGGCATGCGCAATATCCTCGCCCTCAACGATGAGGCGCACCATTGCTATCGCGAAAAGCCGGTCTCGGGCGCCGAAAGCCTCAGCAAAGAAGATCGCGACGAGGCGAATCGAAACAATGAGACCGCTCGGCTCTGGATTTCCGGACTGGAAACCGTCAAGCGCAAGCTGGGAATTCGCCGCGTAGTTGATCTTTCGGCAACGCCCTTTTTTCTACGGGGATCCGGCTACGCTGAGGGATCTCTGTTCCCCTGGACCGTTTCCGATTTTTCACTGATGGATGCAATTGAATCGGGCATCGTCAAATTGCCGCGGATTCCCATAGCGGACAATGTGCCGGGCGGCGACATGCCGAAGCTGCGCAATCTCTGGGATCATATTGGATCGCGGATGCCAAAGGGGGCCCGCTCCAAAGGAGATCCGGCCGATCCGGCAGGTCGTATGCCAGCTGAACTGCTGACTGCACTCAACGCGCTCTACGGACATTACGAAAAGACCTTTTTGCAGTGGGAGCAAGCGGCAATTGGCGTTCCTCCGGTGTTTATCATCGTCGCCAGCAATACAAGCGCTTCCAAAATGATCTATGACTACATAGCCGGTTTTGAACGCGACATCGAAGGTCAACGTAGGGCGACGCAGGGCGCATTCAAGCTGTTTCAAAACTACGATTCTGAGGGAAGGCGTCTGCCCAGACCAAATACGCTTTTGATTGATAGTGAGCAGCTGGAATCCGGCGACGCTCTCGATGCGGGCTTTCGAGAAGCCGCGTACATGGAGCTGGAGCAGTTTCGGCGAGAATTTCAACTGCGCGGCGGTTCGCGCGAAGAAGCTGATAAGCTCAGTGACGCTGATATATTGCGAGAAGTCATGAATACAGTTGGGCGCGAAGGGCGTCTGGGGGAGACAGTGCGCTGCGTCGTCTCCGTTTCGATGCTGACAGAAGGCTGGGATGCCAATACTGTGACGCACATCCTGGGCGTTCGCGCCTTTGGTACGCAATTGCTTTGCGAGCAGGTGGTCGGGCGAGCGCTTCGGCGTCAAAGTTACGAGCCGGCGGAAGATGGCAAGATGCGCGTCGAATACGCGGATATTCTTGGGATTCCCTTTGCGTTTACAGCGGAGCCAGTGGCCGCGGAGGCGCGCGCTCCGCGCAAGGCGACTTCAGTTTATGCCGTCAGCCCGGAGCGCGACGATCGTGAAATTATCTATCCGCGTGTTGTAGGCTACCGCCTTGAATTGCCCGCAGAGCGTCTCGAAGCAAAGTTCTCAGATGATTGCACATTGCGCCTGACGCCGGAACTGGTGGGTCCGTCGATCACGAGAAACAGCGCGATCATCGGCGAACGCATTGAGCTGACTATGGAACATCTGGAAGCGATGCGGCCGGCCGAGATTGAATGGAAATTGACGCATCACCTGTTGCTGCGCAATTTTCGCGATCCCGATGACGCGCCAAAGCTGCATTTGTTTGGCCAGCTGCGCGCAATTGTTGGGCAATGGATTAGCGGCGGCTATCTGCGCTGCTCAGGGGAAACCAAGGCGGCGCAAGTTCTTTATCCAGAAATCGCCGATCGCGCTGCGGAGCGGATACGCGCTGCTATCTCGCAAGCGGGCGGCAGCCAGCAGCAGGTTCTGGCGATCGTTGACCATTCCAGTCCCCTGGGATCTACACGCGCCATCAACTTCAGTACGACAAAGACGACGTATCGCACGGACCCGCGCAAGTGCCATGTAAATGCTGTTGCCATCGATAGCGACTGGGAGGCCCAGTTCTGTCGGCTGGCGGAAGGCCGCGAGGAAGTCATCTGCTATGTCAAGAATCAGAACCTGGGTCTGGAGGTCCCGTATCGTACTGGCGGCGGAGTCCGCCGCTACATCCCGGACTTTCTGGTACGCATCAACGACGGAAATGCGGACCCGCTGAATCTGGTGGTAGAGGTTAAGGGCTATCGCGGCGAGGATGCCATTGACAAAGCCAATACTATGAAGAATTTCTGGGTTCCGGGCGTTAACAATCTGGGCCGGTTTGGGCGCTGGGATTTCATAGAATTCCGCGACGTTCACGAGATGGACCGCGAATTCGATGCGTTTCTGAAGTCGGTTCGAACCGAGGCGCGCCGGTGAATTCCGGCAGACAGGCCTACGACTGGCCAGCAAATCGCGATTTTTCAGAAAGGGTTTTTTTGGTCCAATTAGTGCTCGCCGCCTTGTTGCTCCGGACCGAAAATGGTGACATATCACCCCGTTTGCTTCGGCGGCGGGCGCAAGGCCAGCCATTCGGTTGGCCTTTGCTTTTTTGGGGGCGCCCATGAAGCCCCTGCGGACTCGGGTCTACATCGACGGCTTCAATCTCTACTACGGACTTGTGCGCAGGACAGCTTACAAATGGCTGGACATTGGCGCTCTGTGTCGCGCCTACCTCGATCCAGCAAAAAACCCGGTAGACCGAATCAAATATTTCACCGCGCGCATTATTTCTAAACCTTCCGATCCACAGCAGGCTATACGCCAGGAGACCTATCTGCGGGCGCTCCAGACTTTTTCAGACATAGAGGTGGTCTTTGGTCACTTCCTTTCGCATCCAGTCAGGATGCCGCGCGCGGATGGGGGAGGTTTCGTTGAAGTCATCAAAACAGAAGAGAAAAAGTCGGATGTAAATCTGGCCGTTCATATGCTCCACGATGCTTTCCAGGACAGATACGACCTTGCTGTTCTGGTCTCGAACGACTCGGATTTTTCCGAAGCTCTTGCCATTATCAAGAACGAGCTGAACAAGAAAATCGGCATTCTAAATCCTCAGCAACAACGCGCCAGCCGTGAGCTTCACAAGCACGCCCTATTTTTCAAGCAGCTGCGGAGGGGCGTCGCCGCCCGCTTCCAGCTGCCATTGGAATTAAGAGATTCCCATGGGATGATCACTAAACCGAACGCCTGGAATTGAATCGACAATCGAGAAGAACAAAATGGCCAAATCTTCCAAAAAATCCGTCGAGACCTTGAAGCACAGTTCCGCCCGTCGTCCCAATATTCCGACGGCGGAATTCGAATCAGTGATGCAGGAGCAGGACAAGACGCCGCTCCGCGTCGCCTATGAGCGGCGCAACCGCGATCTGGATCCGCAGTTGGTCTGGCGCGGCAAAGACGAACAGGACTGGTCCGATCTGGTGGTCCACGCCCCGCCGCTTTATATCCAGGAAAAGGTTCACC
>JAIBBN010000030.1 GCA_019694655.1 Leptospirales bacterium | reverse complement strand
CCGAAACCACTCGCAAGCTCTACCAACCCTGTCTGCCATCGCCTGGCGCGCCGCTTCTGTCAGACTGCGGCCTGCCGGATTTGCCTGAAAGGCGCTGTGGCGCATCGTGCACCAATTCAGCGGCCTCCTCATTGGCGATACGACTCAGGTAGATGCGCGCCACCTCATCATCGGCGTTGATCTCCAGCACCCGACGCATGCAGGCCTCCGCTTCCGCAGCTTCGCCATTCTGATAATTGAAGAGACCGCGTTCGAACTCGCCGCGCGTTTGCCTGAAGAATTCGACGCGATACTCCGGCAGGCCATCGAAGACCTCATAAACAGCGACGCTCTCGCGCTTGCCTTTGACGCGCACATGATCGACCAGGCGCAGGCTGTACTTCTCCGGAGAATGCAAGCGTGCGTATACCGCCTGACTGATCAGGATATGGGCATCGTAGGCGCGGGTTAGCGATTCCATGCGCGCCGCGAGATTCACCGTATCAGAGATTACGGTACCCTGCATGCGGTTAGCGGCGCCTACTGTGCCTAACATCAGCGGTCCGTGGTGGAGGCCAGTGCTGATGCGCAGCGGATCGTAGCCGGCGCGCTGGCGCTCGTGATTGTACGCGCGCAGAACGCGCTGCATTTCGATGGCGGCGTTGAGTGCGGCCTCCGCTCCGCCGGGAAACAGCGCCATGATCGCGTCGCCAATGTACTTGTCTACAATACCCTCATGACTCTCCACGACAGGCGTCATTCGGCTCAGATAACTGTTCAAGAAGTTGAAGTTGTCGCGGGGCGACATCTGTTCGGAAAGGCTGGTAAAGCCGCGGATATCAGTGAACATCACCGTCATCTCGCTTTGCACCTGCTGACCCAGACTGACCGCGGTGATTTCAGTCGTTCCCAGCTGCTTCAGGAATTCCACGGGCACAAAACGGGCGTAGCTGTCGCGAGTGCTGCGCAGGGCGTCGGCCAGACTGATCACTTTTTGATAGGTCTCCGCAAAAAACCGAGCCAGGATGTACGATTGTGAGAGTATGAAGACGACCAGTCCGTAAGGCGCAATCCACACGGACTGGATCAGACCCTCGGTATTCAGCGAATCATGCACCACCGTGGCGCCAAAGACCAGACCGCCAAGCAGGGCAGTCAGTCCGCCTGATCTTCCCTTGATTGCGGCATGCGTCCAGACGCCGATGCAATAGGCCACAGCCGCGACGGTTACCGCCAGAAAGGGGGTGAGCACGCGGGTCAGATCTGGCATTGGCAGGATTATTGTGGCTGCACTGGCCAAGAATGTGGCAACGCCAGCGATCCAGAGCGCGCCCCGGTGCAACTTCAGCGGAAAGCTGGCCGCCAGGTAGGCGACGAATACAGGCAAGGCCAGGTAGAAACTCAAAATCTCCGAGCGAACCTGCCACAGGTAGGGCAGGGAAAGGATGCGCGGCAAAAAGTATTCGCCAGTCAGCAACAAGCGCAACGAAATGATTGCACAACAAATGCCAAACCACAGCGCGGCGCGGTCCTCCCGCCGATTGAAGAAAAGACCGAGATGATAAAGACCGATTAACAGTATACTTCCAGATACAAAAGCCTCGATGAAGATGGCTCGCTCGCGCTCAGCCAGAATGCGTTGTGCGCCGCCGAGATGCATGGCCTGCATGATGCCGGCATCTCGATCATCAAAGTTAGCCGCCTCGATGCGCAGATCAAGTTGCTGGCCCGGATCGCCAAGCAGCGCTACGCCGCTGCCCTTCCACGGAATGTAGTGGTCGCGGCTGGCGGCCGGCGTTCCGGCGCTGTAAACCAGTTTACCGTTGGCGTAAATTCGCGCGGCGCTGGCGATCCATCCAAAGCGCAGCGCGAGGTCGCGGTCCGACCGGCTGCTGGTTTCAGCTGGCAGCAGAACAACAAGGCGGTAGACGCCAAAACTCCTGGCTTCCGGCAGCACGGGAGTCCAGCGACCTGGCGCGGCCAACAGCCTGCCCGGACGACTGGCATCCATGCTGGCAACGCTTTCACGCGGATAGAAACGCCACGTACCGCTGAGGCTAATGGCCTTTTCGTAGGGGGATGCGCGCCGTAGATCGAGGACTCCGTTCTGGATTGCGGCTTCTTCTTGCAACGGCGCGCAGGCGCCCAGCGGGAGTAAAACGGAAAAGAGCAGCCAGAAAAGTTGCCGGTAACGCAAAGAGCTGGAAGGAGAAATCATGATCGCCGTCTCCGATTCCGGCGCACCAGGAACTGCAGTAAAGCGAGATTCTAACATAATCTTGCTTTTCGTTGTGTGCAGAATGCGTTGCATTGCATTGATTGATTTTTGCTGCGTCGGATCGAAAGCGCAAAGTCGATTCAAGGGCGATGGGTCAGGCCCGCGCGCTTGAGATGCGGGGCGCCGTGGCCCTCGGTTTTTTCGCCTTGTGATTGCGCGGTGATCTTGCTTTCGTTCCATTTTCGCATTCGGAGTCAAAATGGCCTCAAGAGATGCAGGCAGCGGCGCGCAGATCGTATATCTCAGCCATGGCGGCGGACCAATGCCCGTGCTTGGAGAACCCGGCCATCTGGCCCTCGCCAATTTTATGCGCACACTGTCGGCGCGCTTAAAAAGACCTGAGGCCGTACTGGTAGTCAGCGCTCACTGGGAAGAGAACGTCGCTACCCTGACTGGCGCCGAGCAGCCGCCAATGCTATACGATTACTTTGGTTTTCCGCCGCAGGCTTACCGGATTGACTACCCGGCGCCCGGCGATGCGAAGTTTGCAGGTCGAATCGCGCAGCTGCTGGCGAACAACCACATTCCCTCGCAGATCGACGCACAGCGCGGTTTTGATCATGGTCTTTTTATTCCACTGAAGCTGATCTATCCGGAGGCCGACATTCCCTGCTTTCAGCTTTCTCTGCTGCGAGGTCTGCAAGCAGAGGCGCATCTTTCGCTGGGCAAGGCTTTGCGCGCGCTGGCCCGCGAAAATATGCTGGTCATTGGCTCCGGCTCATCCTTTCACAATTTTGAAGCATTCTTTCAGCGCACGCCGTCAACGGAACTCAGGAATAACGCCTTTCAGGACTGGCTCATCGAGACCTGCACTGGCATCCAGTCCGCCGACGAACGGGAGCGGCGACTGCAGAATTGGCAAGAGGCCCCGGAAGCGCGATTCTGCCACCCGCGCGAGGAACATCTTTTGCCGCTGCACGTTTGCGCCGCCATGGCGGACCGTCCGGGCGAAGTCATATTCGATGATCTCGTCGGCGGCCTTCGCAATATCGCGTTGCTGTGGTAGGAAGCAGTTGAAAAAAAACAAGCGTTCGACTGCAAAGCAAAAGCGAGGACCGGGCCGACCGACAGCAAGCGATTCGGCGGCGACGCGAGAAAAGATCCTGGAAGTTGCAGGCGTTCTGTTTGCCACTCACGGTTACCACGGTACAAGCCTCGCCCAGGTCAGTGCCGAAGCCGGCATTGCCAAATCTTCGCTTCTGCATCATTTCCGCGCAAAGGGCCGACTCTATCGCGCCATTCTGGATCGAGCCTTCGGCGACCTGGAACAGTCGCTGGAACTCAATCCAGAGGAGCAAAGATCCATTTCGGGCTTTGTCGATGGCTTCTGCCGCTGGATCGAAGCAAGTCCGTTACAAATGCGAATGCTTGTTCGCGCACAACTGGACAATCCCGGACAGGCCGGGCTCATCGTGCGACGCTACTGGCAGCCTCTGTTGCGGCGCCTGGCGCCTCAGCCGCCGCCCAGGCGCTCCAGTTTGAACTGGCTGCTGCTTGCGGTGATCCTCGGCAATGCGATCAGCAGTTTTTTCGTTCATTTTTCCTTCAATCGCCTGCTGCTCGATCCACAGCTACAAAAGAGCGACCAGCGCGTGCTCAAGGAATTTCGCGCTCAGATGACCGAAATTGCACGCCTGCTGCAGGCGCCGGCAAAACCGACAAAGTCTGCGCCCTGAACGGCCCATTTTCCGCCTCAAAATGCAGTTGACGATATTCGACCGATCGGTAGATTACTCCGTATGGGCCAGCCACAGTCGCCGCCATCGCTCCAGATCTTCAGCAGTGCAGAGCGCGCTGCGTGGGTGCAGAAATCCAATCTACAAGGCGGCTTTGCGTTGTTGCAAAGCTATGCGTGGATTCTTGCAGCCTATGCCGCACTCATCGCCTGGCCCGGACCGCTCACGCTGCTCTTATGCATTGTGGTTCTCGGATCGCGGCAGCTGGCCCTGGAAGTGCTGATGCATGAGGCGGCTCATGGCGCCCTGTTTCGCAGCCCGCGCCTGAATCAGATTTCAGGCAAATGGCTCTGCGCCGCTCCGGTTTTCTTGAGTTTGCACGACTATCGTAAATACCATATGAAACACCACCGGCATACCGGCCAGAAGGGAGACCCGGATTTGCCGCTGCGCAGCGTCTACCCGATGCGGCGTAAGACGCTTGTACGAGCCTTTTTGAGAGATCTTGGATTTCGCACCGGAGCACGCGTCTATGGCGCGTTGCTGCTGATGCACGCCGGCATACTGGAGTTCGACCTTGGCGGAAGGCCGCGACGACTGGTTGCTCGCGGCAAGGCGCAGACGCGCGTCTGGCTTCCGCGCCTGCTGCGTTCATTATGGCCGACGCTTGTATTCCACGGCGTTTTGCTTGGCGCGCTGTGGTCGTTACACGCACTATGGGCTGCGCTACTCTGGCCGACGGTCTTGCTGACCGTACACACGGCCCTGATGCGCGTTCGCTCCATCGCCGAGCACGCCGCTACACAGAAATCGCCGGATATTCTCCTGAACACGCGTACCACGCTGGCCGGACCGCTGGAACGATTTCTGTTTGCGCCAATCTACGCCAATTACCACATCGAACATCATCTTTTTCCGGCAGTTCCGTTCTTCAAGTTGCCGGCGCTCCACCGCGAATTGCATCGCGCCGGCTACCTGAGCGAATCGTCCGTTGCCAGGGGATACCTCGCCGTCATGATGCAGGCCAGCGCTCGGCCTGCCAGGGCGCGGTGAAATGAGGCGCGGTGAAATGAGGCGTCTTGAGGCAATACGCGATCCACAGATTGGAACATTCGAAATGTAACCGATGCGCCGGCGCGATCAGTCAATTGCGATTGCGGGCTGCGACAACAACTGCCAGCCAATCATCTTGTTGCGCAGATAGCTAACGAGCGCTCGCAGGCCGCGCAGCCCGACGCCTCAGCTACTGAATGCGTTTCTCTCTGGAATGCATAGCAATGAGCAACGAAAGCGGGGGCAGACATAATACGCGTGCGATTGCAAACTTTCCATGATTCGCCGCGGCAGTCTGCCGCATACTGAGCAATGGGTCATCCGGCAATGGCCAGAACAATAGCGGGAACGATTCGATCGCAATCGGAATCGACAGAGCAAGAAGACAGAGCGACGTGATGTAGAATAGCCATTGACCCGCCATGTTCCGGGAAAAACTAGCCAAGGGCGCCAGCAGAGCGGCGGTCAAAGCAAATAGAGGATAACCAAAGAGATACAAAATACATGGCACAGCAGTGGGCTGACACTCTTGCAGCGAAAGGGAGACCCCGCCCGCATACCAGGCAATGAAAAAGTCAACAGCCGGAACAACGTTTAACACGCAGCTTACAGTCAGGAGGAGGATCAAGAAACTAACGATAGTGCGAGGGCGGCCCGGTCCACTGCGCGGTTCGGGCGGGGCAAATGGGTTAGCCTGACTGCTTTGCATGACGTCGGTTTTACGCAGCGTTAGCCGGCACGAAATTCGCGGACTGATTCTGAAGTAAGAATGCGAGCAGGCAGTCATACAGTATTCGAACTCTTCGCATCATTCGGTTTCCTTCCCTGGGCGCCTACCCGCAGACCCTAATGGCGCCCCATGAAATCTATTTGCAACATACTTTTGATATCGGCCATTTGCCGCTCTTGCTAATCAGCTGACTGGTCGTGGATGATTGCCCGCAATGGCAGGAGCGCGCCTGGTCGATCTGAAATGGGGCTTGCGGCAAACACCAGGCGCAGGGCGCGCCAGCGGCGTCGATCCAGCAGAACCGGGACCTCGACGATGATCGCCTTTGGATAGGCCGCAAAGATGGTTTCTTTGTTTTGAACTCCTAAGGAAAATTCGTTGTAGCGAGCAGCCTCCAGCGCGGCGGCATAGTCAACATCATATAGATATTGGTCGTAGTAGGTCGCAAACGGCAGACTGCTCTCGATCATCTTGCCAGAAACGCGATCATATTCCTGGCGCATCGGGATGCTCAGGTTTTTGCCGCTGAATTCCAGTAGCTGCGCGGCGTTCAGATGAATGTCCCGTACCCGCGATTCGCGCGAATAGCTCTGCGGGATGATCCGCAAGGAATCCTCAGGCGCGATCTGCGCAGCCAGCGCTTGAAAGTCGCGCTCCTGAAGAGCGTATAGAACGGCCCTTGTCGACTCAAATGCCAGCGCTTTAGCTTGCTCTGCCGGAAGATGGTCGTCGAGACGTTCAACAAAGGACGCCCACAAATACGAATAGAAGTTTTTGTCAGGATGATGGAACCAGTAGAATGCTGTCTCGCGGCCAACAAAGGGGGAAAGTGTAAACGCCATTTGCGTCCCGACAAACATATACAGTAACATCCACGCCTGCAGCAGACTGGCATTTCCAGTTCCACCGCCGTCCGAATTCGCCAGGAGTTTGTGCGTGCGATGAATCGAAACCAATCCCGCAAAACCGGAAACTGCAAAGAAGAGCACGTGCATGAAAAGTAAGAAGCGATAGCCAGCGCCAGTCGCCAAAAAGAACAGCGATATCGAGGCGAAACCGAAAAGTAACGCCGCATTGACCGCCACGCCCATCAACAGCACCGCCATCGACTGCCAGAAGGTAAATCGCGACCCCAGGAACAAACCTATGAAATGCAGTGTTGGCAAGCAGACGGCAAGCGTGAGAATGTAGAGCAGCGGCGTTTTCAAGCCTGCGGACAGCGACTGCAACCACGAATGCGCCAGACCCATCGTCAGTCCGTAGGCGCCGCCACAGGCAAGGATGATGATAAATAGTTTCAGGCAAAGGCGCCATGGGCGCGGATTGGCCGCGATTTCGGCGGCGATCTCGCCTGCATTGCGGAAAATGGATTCGATACTAACTCGAGTCATAGTTTGCTCCTGACTGTAGGATTTGTCGCGGGCAAGCGCGCGCCTGCCGGCGCATGCCGGACAGGCGCAGCGCAGATTCTTTAGCTATGCCTACTTTCGGCGCGCACCGCACCGAGTCGCAGGTTGTACCAGTCAATGCGACGCGTAGCATACATTA
>JAIBBN010000029.1 GCA_019694655.1 Leptospirales bacterium | reverse complement strand
GCCGGCTGCTGCCCGGATCTCACAATTGGTCCGGCCTCTTGCCAGGTCCCATGTTACAGAAAAGTCCGGCCGTAACTGCCTGTTCCACGGAGAGATTGGCAGCGCCGGCTACCAGCAGGATTTGCTCACAGGATTCAATAGAACTGTTAAGATAATCGCGGTCGGTTTTGATTCGGGTCGTGAGAAACGCGGTGTAGGGAGGGATCAGGCTTGCTTGCTGGTTTGACTGGTATTGCAGCGAGTAGCCGATCAATACCGCAGACTGCAATCGATCCTCGGCTTCGCTCCCGCTACGATAGTCCTCGTCTGTAAGATAGCGCGCTCCATCCACCAGGTACGAGCAGGAAGCGATGGCCGGCAATAGCGTCGCTGCCAGAAGCAGGCGGCGAAGGATCAACGTAGAGCAGAACATGACGGATTTGAGCTCGCTATCGGCCGACGGCAAGAGTCTTTTGGCCTGCGGCGGCCTGGCGGCCAGACTCTGGCCTGAGGTCGCTTCTCTTGACGCCGCAACCGGCGCCTCGACTCTGCCGTTCGAATTAGCCATGGCCGATCGAAACTACAAACAACCGGAAAACGTAGCAGGCAAATACTACGTCGATACCACTTGCGTTCCTTGCCACAGCTGCATGGACGAGGCCCCCGGCCTCTTGCGCTATGCCGATGGCGAAAGCCACGTATACTTTTGCAAACAGCCCGAGAACGAAGAGGAAGAGAAGGCCGCCCGCTTTGCCATGCAAGCCTGTCCCACCGAGGCCATTGGCGACGACGGCTGAAGCTGAAAGCTTTCGAAGTGATGACAGGTCCGTGTTTGACGGCTTTCTCTGACCAAGTTGCGGTGGACTTCAACACGTTGGCGCCTTTACTTTGACTGCAGTGGACGGCGAGGCCTATTTCCCGGAGAATTTTCGCCAGGCCTCACGCCGCTTTCGTAGCGCCGCCCGCGCCGCCGGCGCGCGCTTGAAACGGCTGGAGACAGGCGGTCGCGGTCCCGGCGGCGAGAAACTGGCCATCGACATTGCCGTGCTTGGCAATCGCGACGCAAAACGAGTGCTGCTGCACTCTTCAGGCGTCCATGGCGTGGAAGGCTTCGCGGGATCGGCGATTCAACTTCGCTTGCTGGAGCAAATGCCCGATCCGGGGAAAGACGGCGCAATTGTTCTCGTGCATTGTGTGAATCCCTATGGAATGGCGCACCTGCGAAGGGTGAATGAACACAATGTTGATCTCAACCGAAACTTTCTGAAGCGCGGCCAACACGTCGAGGCCGGCGCCCATGCTGGCTATCATATTCTGCACAAATTGCTCAATCCAGAGAGCAGGGGGAGGCTGGATTTACTGACGCTGCCGCTGCTCTGGCGCATACTACGACATGGCTGGGAAACAATCAAACAAGCCGGAGGCCAGGGGCAGTACCTTTACCCGCAGGCGCTTTTCTTTGGAGGCGAGGATCTGGAAACCGGGCCGCGCCTGCTGCTGCAATGGATGAAGAAGCAGTTTCAGGGCGCGGAGCGCGTACTTGGAATTGATGTGCACACCGGCGTCGGCGAAGGCGGCGAGGACTGGCTGATCGTCGATCGCAACCAGGGCGGCGCCTACCACCAGCTGCTGCTCGACCGCTACGGCGCCGCGCGAGTTGATGACGCTGCCAGCGAATTGCGGAAAACCTATTTGAACCTTGGCGGACTCGATGCCGGAATTGTGCGCGCTACTCGCAAATGGAAGCGCTGCGTGGTGGATTTTGTAACGCAGGAATTCGGCGCGGCCGGCGGACGACAGCTGTTGCGGGCATTACGCGACGAAAATCGAGCCACGCAATATGATCAAGCCGACGTCGAGCATTCGGCGCGCATCCAGTTGCGAAATAGTTTTACTCCGCTTGATGTAGGTTGGCGTCGGAAGGTTCTCAAGAACGGACTGCAGCTGGCGGAGCAGTCGGCCGCTCATCTCTTTGGCCGCTGATGCGCCTGGCAGGACATCAGGGCGGCGGCAGTCTGAATTGCAAGACCAGCGGGAAATGATCCGAGGCCTCGGAGGGAACGCTGCCGACATCAATTACTTCCAGCCCTGTCGAAACGAAGATATAGTCCAGTGTGATGGCCGAAGGCAAGGCCCAGCGCCACGGAAGCGGCGCCTGCTGACGAACGCTTTCAAGCGGAAAGGTATCGTCGTTACAGGGCAGCCAGCCTCCATCCGCATCTTCATAGCCAGACTCAGCCATCAGCTCATACTCATCGAGTCCGGCAAGCGCCGGCGCGCCGCGCAGCATATTGAAATCGCCCAGAATAACCGTCGGATTGTCTGCTCGCGGCGCTCCAGCAAATCGCAGCAGATCGCGTAGCTCACGCTTTCGAAGGGCCGAATATCGCCGATTGAGGTCCAGTCCGCCGGCAACATAGGGCGTAAGATGCAATGTTATGAATGTGACCTGGCGTCCACGGATTCGCGCCGTAACGCGCAAAGCGCGCCGCGATCGGCCAAGCGGAATCTCATTCCTGCCGACGATTTGACCGCGCACCAGTATGGCCAGACGCCATGAATTCTGACCAAAGGTAACGTAAGCCGAGCTGTTGACGGTCTGATAGCCCAATCGAGCGGCAATCGCGGCAGCGCTCACCGAAGAGCCCGAAGCGGCCACCTCCTGGAGGGCGACCAGGTCGGCATCGATCCTCTTGAGGGCGTCCACAATTCCGGGCAGGCCACGCTGCATGTAGTGAGTGTTGTAGGTGACAGCGCGGATTTCGGACGCTGGCCGCAGCCCAGGACCTGCGCACGCAAGCGCTAGAACAGAAAGTAGCAGCCAGAGCTTCGCCAGGGAAAATGGGCCGAAGGAAAACGGCTTCAGCCGCTTTGCGACAGCAGAGGATTCAGCGGCGCAACGCATTCTCTACCGTGAATGGAAGGGGGAAAGTTCCCAGCGCGCCATCCATATAGGCGACGCCTTCGACGCGGTAGCGGATTTCGCCGCTGCGCCCCAGAATACTGAGCAATTCCAGCCCCAGTTGCGCCGGCGATCCGCGGAAATCCAGTTCAATCGTCCGCGTCTCACCGGGAGGAATCGTCGTGGGCGTTTGATTCTTGCCGTCGCCCAGGCGGCGGTCCTCTAGAAAAAGAGCAAAGTCGAGACGATCCAATTGCGCTTCGCCATCGCCAGGATTTTCGACCTGCAATTGAAGCTTAAGCTCGATCGCCAGCAGCGAGGCGCGCACCACCTGAACATTCTGCAGACTGAAACGACAGCGCTGCAGATTTTGACGCCTCTGCAAATCGGCGCAGCTCGCAGACAAGAGCGTAAGTGCAACCAGCGAAACGCAGCCAAGGATACGTTGCAAGCGACAAGTCATAGCGCCGCCCCCAGTTTCAGAAGGTCGCTAATATCGATGGGCGCCGCAAGGTCGCCAAAGAAGGTTTCCACATGCGCCGCGCCCGCCACGCGCACCTGCAGCTCCTGCCCGTTCAACAACGCATAGAATAAGGTCTGCCCCAGCTCGCTCAATGCAATTGTAAGCTGCAGGTTCAGCTGCCGCGTTTGGCCGGGCGGGGCCCGCAGCGACTCCTGCGTTTCCACAAAGGCTGCCCGTCGATCGCGCAAATAGAGATTGAGCTCGATGCGATCAACCTGCGCTTCGTAGGGGCCGGGATTCTCAACCGCAATGTGCAAGCGCAGAGAAACATGATCGAGATTGGCTTCCGCCAATTCCAATCCAGTCAGGTGGAACTTGCAATTTCGCAGCGCTTCCCGTTTGCGGTATTCGCTGCATTGCGTCGCCGCGACGGCCAGCAGCGCCACAAGGAGGATAGCAAGTCGGCGCCGCATCGTACTTACCCGCGCGCCTTGCGCTCCGCCAGCAGCTTCTGGATGTCCTTGAATTGCAACATATCGCGCTGATCTTTGCCCGCGGCGACCATCGGGAAGACTTTTTCATCGGACGGGATCATTGCTTCCAGAACATAGGCCTCGTCGTCAGCCAGCATCTCCGCCAGCGCGTCCTCAATTTCGTCCGGCCGGTGGATGCGCTTGCCGCGAATGCCGTACGCCTCGGCCAGCTTAACGAAATCTGGATTGAACTGCCATTCGGACTCGGCAAAGCGCTCGTCGTAAAAGAGCTCCTGCCATTGCCGGACCATCCCCAGAAAGTTATTGTTCAACAACAATACCTTCACTCCCAGATTGTACTGGCGAATCGTTGCCAGCTCTTGAATACACATCTGGTAAGAGCCGTCGCCGGTCACACAGACAACCAGATCCTTCGGCCTCGCAAATTTTGCGCCAATGGCCGCCGGCAACCCGTAGCCCATGGTGCCCAGTCCGCCGCTGGTCAGCCAGCGGTTTGGTTCATCGAAGAGGTAATATTGCGCGGCCCACATCTGGTGCTGTCCGACATCGGTAGCAACGATAGCCTTGCCCTCGCTGAGCTCATACAGCCTGCGCAATACGCGCTGCGGCTTGATTGCTTCTGAACTTTCCTCGTATGCCAGAGGAAACTCCTGCTTGTAGCCTTCCAGATGATTTACCCAGGGCGAGCGATCACGCTTCTCGATGAAAGGCAGCAGCGATTGAATGACATCTTTCAGATCGCCGCTCAGGTAGTGGTCCACCTTGACGCGCTTGTTGATCTCAGCCGGATCGATGTCCGCATGGGCGCGCACGGCCTGCTGCGCAAATTGTTGCGCATTTCCGGCAACGCGGTCGTCGTAGCGTGCGCCAAGGCTGATCAAGAAATCGCATTCCAGAATCGCCTTATTCGCCGTCGCCGTTCCGTGCATGCCAGGCATGCCCAGGCTCAAGATGTGCGTTCCCGGGAAGGCGCCCAATCCCATCAATGTACAGCTTACCGGGCTCATAGTCTTTTCAGCAATCTGGCGCAATTCACGGGAAGCCTGGGCGTTGATTGCGCCGCCGCCGGCAAGTACCAGCGGACGCTCGGCGCGATTCCAGGCCTCCGCCAGAGCTTTGAGGTCTCCCTGTACGGGCGCGCGGCGCAGGAAACGCTCGCCCAGACCAGGCTGGCCGCGCAATTTTTCCGTCGGCTGTGTTTGCACGTCCTTGGGAAAGTCGACGACCACTGGACCTGGACGACCATTCTGACACATCAACCAGGCCTCTTCGAACAATTGAGCCAGATCATCCGAGTTCTTAACCAAGGCATTGTACTTAGTAATTGGTATGGTTATGCCAAAGAAATCCGCCTCCTGGAAGGCGTCGGAACCGATCGCAGTGCTCGGCACCTGGCCGGAGATAACAAACAGCGGAATAGAATCGAGTTTGGCGTCGGTCAGTCCGGTGACGGTGTTCGTTGCGCCGGGACCGCTGGTTACGACCACCACTCCCGGACGACCGCTGGCCCGCGCAAATCCCTCCGCCATGTGCACGGCGCCTTGCTCATGGCGCACCAGGATGTGGCGAATCTTGCTGTGGTAGAGCTCATCGTAAAAGGGGAGAATCGCACCGCCCGGGTAGCCGAAGACAAGGTCAACGCCGTGGCTCTGCAGCAGATCCACCATCAGTTGTGCACCGGTCTTTTTCATGATTTTCGAAGCCTCCCCGCACGCGCAGCGGCGAACGGCGCCAGCATCGCCGCGCACGCACCGGGGGTCAAATGCGACGCGCTTAATTTACCGGCCGCCCTGTCAGGGCGCACAGCAAATTTGGGCTTCAGAAGAGCAGCAAATAGGCGGCCGCGAGGATAAGGGTCAGACCGCCGGCGGCAATTGCCAGTGGGACGCGCAGCTCCGCCAGACTGATAGCGCCTGCGGCGGTCGTTGCCGGCGCCTTCTTTTGAGCGCCCGCCTTTTCCGAGGCGCGGGACGCGTCGATGTGGGCCTGCTGGGCGGCGGGCAGTTTGATTTTGACCAGCGGCTCCTCTTCCAGGACATAGCCCTGGACCCCTCCCGGCAATTCGAGCAATACAAGTACGCCCTGATCGGTATGCTCGACTGCGCTTACCTGCGCTTCCAGCTCCGCTTCCTCTTTTGAGGGGATCAATTGCAGGGATTGTTCCATATCATCGCCCGATGCCATCGCCGCATCCTCTGACCCCGATCGGGCGCCGCGGTACTGACGAGCCTCGACGCTCTCTGGATCGCCAAAGCGAACAAAGACATCCATCCCTGCCTGCAGCTCCGACAGCGGCAGGCCGCGAACGGCGGACACCAGAAAACGTAGCGGCAGACGACCCGCGAGTCGTGGATCGCTTTCGCTTGCCGCAGGGGCAGTCTCCTCAACCTCAGCCGCTACGGGCTCGACCACCCGCAAGGGCATTGCCTCGACTTTCAGCTCGCCGCCGCGAATGCCGAGATTGAAAAACATTTCGGTCTGGATATCGTAAAGGACGCCGTCGTTAGCCCGCCCTTCGGCTACCTTCCGGAAGCGCTCAACAAAGTCGTGCCGGCGCGAAAGGCGTCCCAGGCAACGATCGAAATCAGAAGTCGAGGTCCGATCGAGATTCCCGGAAAAGATCAGCGTATCCTTCCAGGAAGAAAACTGACTGTAGGGCTCCTGCATCGGTCGATCACGAAACTCGCCGCGATCGCCAGCCACAGCCTGGTATTCCTTGATTCCTCCTCCGTCCGGAGTAAAAAGCAAGGCGCCAAGGTAGTACATTCCTGATTCGCTGCGCAGGCGAATACGAACCACTTGATTCTGCAGCATGGTTTGCATAGATGAGGGCAACTTGTCGAATTAGACGGCCCAAAGATTCGATGAACGCCACAGCCGCCAATTTTTTGCAAAAAAATGCCGCCTCCGTCAGGTTCCTGGCGGGATTCTGCGTCGGGCCACAACCTGTGGGAAATGCTGGCCAACGCCGCCACCGATTCCAGCAATTGACTGCAATGCGGCGACATCTCTTACTGTGGTTTCTCGGCGCCCTGTTCACTTTGCCAGTGGGCGCTTGCGCGACCTCAGATTGCGCAGCTGCCGACGCCAATTGCAATGACCTCCAGGCGCTCCTTTTGTATGGCCTGCAAGCGCGGTACGTTACGGTGGGCGCCGGCGGAATCATCGCCGTCGGCAGCTCGCCAACCAGCTGGACAGTGGCCAGCCCGGGCGCTGGAAATCTCAACGCTGTAGCCTACGGGAGCCGCGGTTTTGTAGCCGTGGGCGCCGCTGGCCAAATCTGGCATAGCATTGACGGTCGGCCCGGAACCTGGTTTGCCCGAAGCTCTGGAACCACAGATAATCTAACCGGCGTTGCGGCCTCCGGCGGAACCTACATTGCCGCAGGCGGCATTGCCCCGAATCCTCGTATCCTGCGATCGACCGATGCGATTCAATGGACCGATGTGACGGCGCCCATCGGCCAGCCTCTTCTGCAAGCCGCCTACCTGCCGGTTAGCGGCGGACAATTTGTTGTAACCGGATTGAACGGCGCCAGGGCTGTGTCGGCCAACGGCATCAACTGGACAATTTTCTCGCCGGCCTCTGACAATCTGCTGGGCGGCATCGCCTACGGCAACGGTCGCGTGGTCTGCGGTTCGGATTCTGGCGTAGTATTTTCCGGAGACGGAGTGGCGACAATGGCCGCGCTAGGATCGGTGAGCGGCGCTGTCACCTCTGGCGTGGTCTTTTATCGCGGCGCATTTCTGATGGCCAGCGACGGCGGCGAGGTATATCGGAGCGCCAGCGGAAT
>JAIBBN010000028.1 GCA_019694655.1 Leptospirales bacterium | reverse complement strand
ATTACATAACTTGATTCGTTGCTGTCATTGTTGGGAATCGTTAAGGTGGTTGCGGTCATGCCGCCGTTGAAGTTGTCCATGGTAAATGTAGTCATGCCGCCGGGCGCAATTGTTGCGCTGAGCGGTTGCGAAAGATTGAAATCCGCTGGATCGGTATGCGTGGCAACGCCGAGCATAAGCGTTCCGCCGCCGGCATTGGTTATTGTAAACAGGAGCGCCGGGGCATTCGGAAACATGAAGGCGCCATTGCTTGGGATTTCCGTGGCGCCCTGAAATACCGATATTTCCGGACCGGAGGGACTGAGCACGGCCGCGAGCAGCAGCGCCAGCGGATCATCGTCGTCGGCCTGGCAGGAGTCCTGATTTAGAGGATGCTGACAGAGCCAGCAGGCATTAGCAAAAAGCAACAGGCCGAGGGCAGCCAGACCGGAGAGTAAGAATCGCATGCCGCCTCCCAAGCGCCAATCCGGCGGCAGCCGGCGCCCGCCGGCAGCGACGTCAATCCCGAATCAGCCCGCGTCGCCACGGCCGGCATGCAATAGATCGTATGCAGCCTTCAGTTTCAAGAATCGTTCGTGGGCTGCTTGCTTCGTGGCGGCGTCGTCAAATGGGATGCGATCAGGATGAAAACGAAGGGCCATGTGGCGCCAGGCGCGCTGCAGTTGCCGATCATTGTAACCTGGCTGCAGACCAAGCAGCTGCAAGGCATCGCCGGTCGTCCCAGCTTGACTTGCCCCGTCAGCGCTGCGCCGCCCGCGTTTACCCTCGACCATGCGCCAGATGGATTCCGCCGCCGCCGGCGAGAGCCGAAGGGCGCGCGCCAGCTCTTCGAAGAGCAGCTTTTCTTCCGCAGTAGCGCGACCGTCGGCTAGTATGACGTTGATGATAGTTTCCGCTACAAATTCACGCATTTGGCGCATGGTCCCCGGTCCGGGCGCTGCCAGCGCTGGCGCGGCTGCTTCGAAGGCAGAAACGAAGTTAAGCAGCGATGCGCGATTCTCCGCCGCAGACTGACGACGAAGGACGTCCGCCGTCGTGGCAATCACTCGCGCCATCAGCACATGATTGACTGAAGGAAACTCTCGCTCCAGAGCTTGCTTGAGTGTATGCTGTTCGTCTGCCGTGATGCGGCCGTCGACGCGCGCAAAGTGCGTAGCAATGGCGGCAGTCCAGGCGCAGGTCTGGTCCAGCGGCGGATGAAGACGGATGATGGATTGAATCTGCTGCGCGAGGTTCGGCGCATCTGGAGTTAACAGCTTTCGCCAGTCGGCGCGCCGGCCCCCCAAGCGCATGCGATAGAGAAAAGTAGCGATTGTAACCGCAATCATCCAGAGGAGCACAAAGCTATGACTGAGCTTGCCGATCAGTGGATGAATAAAGAACGCAATCAGTGGGGTCACCAGCAATGAAGCGAGGGCGATTCGTTTCAATGGTTGGTCGCCTGACGTATCAGGACGCTCCGAATTTTGACTGGATGGATCCGGCGCCGGTCGAAAGACGAGATAGGCGGCGAATAATAGAAAGAAGATCAATACGCCAATGATCCAGATGCCCGACCGAAAGTCTGCCGCCTCCTCGCTGCCCTCCATCGCCTCCAGCAGTAGCGAGACTAACCAGAGCGTGAGGCCGATTGCCAGCACAGCGCCGGAGAGTTTCAGGATCCGGATGAACAAATCGGAGCGACTGTTTCCTCCGTCTTTTCGAACGACAGCCATAAGCCCACGACGCAGCAATCATTGCCGACTGTCAGTCGAATCTTGTCGCCGACGCGAGCGCTGTTGCCCGCGCCCAAAGTAGCTTGCCGTCGCGCCGGCCTTGCCGCGCGCTTGTTGACGGAGGGCGCGCCGGATCGTCGCGCAGACCGGAGCAATCCGGCAAGTGAGGAAAGTCCGGACGCCGCAGGACAGGAGACCGGGTAACGCCCGGGAGCGTCGCAAGACGCTACGGATAGCGCAACAGAAAGGAAACCGCCAGCGCAAGCTGGCAAGGGTGAAATGGCGGGGTAAGAGCCCACCGCGTGACAGGCAACTGGCACGGCACGGCAAGCCCTCTCCGGCGCAATCTCAAGTAGGCGACCGTTCGAGGCCGGTCCGGCCAAGGTCGCGGGTAGAGAGCAAAGAGCCAGCGGGCAACTGCTGGCCAAGAGAAATGACGGTCTAAAACAGAATCCGGCTTACGGGCGCGTCCTCCACTTTTCTTTGTACATACTCAGCGATGGTCCAAAAGGTTTCCGCTTTCATCCATACGTATGTGCGGATTGAAGGCGATTTCCCAAAGATGCCCATCCGGATCGGCAAAGTAGCCGCGATATCCGCCCCAGCTGACGCGCGCCGGCGCCTGCGGAATCGCTGCGCCCTGACGGCGCAAGCGGGCAAAGGCCTGGTCGACCTCGAGTTCCGAGCGCAGATTGATAGCCAGTGTAAAATGGCGAAAGCCCTCCCCGCTGGCCGCGACGTTGGCGTCGGCCGCCAATTCCTCGCTCGGGAAAAGACCCAGGAAGATGCCGTTCAAATTATAGAAGATGATCTCAGGCGTGTCTTTGATCGGCGTCCAGCCCAGCGCATCGCTATAGAATTCACGCGACCGATCGAGACGGGCTACGCCCAGGGTGACAAACGAAATGCGCTGTGGAAGGTTCATCGCAGTATTGCGGCGCGCCGCCCGGCGCTGGCAAGCGCCTTGCGCTTAAATCAATTCACTTTTGCGGCGCTGCCTTGACGCTGCGCGGCGGCTTGTGCGCAAAGGTAGCCGGTGGTCCAGGCCGCCTGCAGGTTGTATCCCCCGGTCAGTCCGTCGATATCCAGGGCTTCGCCTGCAAAGTAGAGGCCGGGGTGCTGCAGCGATTCCGGCCAGCGGCGGTCCAGCGCCGCCAGATCCACGCCGCCGGCGCACACAAATTCCTCTTTGAATGGCCCCTTTCCATTGATTTGTACTTGCATATGTTTAATGTTTCTTATCAGACTTGTTTGCTGGGCAGCTGTAATCTGAGAGCAGCGCAGATCCAAGGGCGTTTCAGATCGATGCCAGACATACTCGCGCAGCCGCCGCGCCGACGGCGTCGGCCAAATCGAAAGCAAACTTCGTCCTCCGCTGCTCTGTCGAAGCTCAAGCAATCTGGCGCGCAATTCTTGCTCCCCGCTGTCCGGAGCAAGGTCGATCTGCAGGCGAGCGCGATAGCCGCAGCGCTGCAAATGGCGCGCGCCAAAGGCAGACAATCGCAAGACTGCAGGACCGGAAAGGCCCCGGTGTGTGATCAGTAGTGCGCCTCGCGCTTTCAGGTTGAATTGCGGCAGACTCAACGCCGCCGGCGCGGACAGACCGCTCAGCGATCTAAGTTCCGGATCATCAATCTGAAAGCTGAAAAGCGATGGCGTAAGCGGCTGGACAGCTATGCCCATGGCGGAGGCCCAGGCGGCCGCCGTCCGCCCCCCGCCGGTTGCAACAATCAACTGCGCAGTGTGCAGCGCTGTGCCATTTCGCAGCTGCACAAGATAGCCGTTGTTGCCGGCGGCGATTGACTGGACCGCACTGCGCAGGCGAAGCTCCACCGCCTCCTCGACGAGGGCCGACTGCAGGGCGTCGATAACTGTCTGCGAACTGTCGCTTAAAGGAAAGATACGACCATCGACCTCGGTCTTGAGCGCAATGCCCCGTCCTTCAAACCAGCGGCAAAGATCGCGCGCCGAAAAGCGGCGCAGCCAGGAACGCATGCTTGCTTCACCGCGCGGATAGGCGGCGGCAAATCGCCGTCGATCGGGCTCGGCGTTAGTCAGATTGCATCGGCCTCCGCCGGAGATACTGACCTTCTGCAACAGTCGCGATCCGGCCTCCAGCAACAAGACGGGGGCGCCGCTGTCACCGGCAAAATGGATCGCCGCGAAAACGCCGGCCGCACCGCCGCCGATGACGATCAGCGGCCATTCCCCGCTCGCAGCCATTGCCGTTCAATGCCGGCGGCGCCGACGCCCGCCGAATTCTGGCGGCAGGTCTGGATATGAGCTGCGTCGAACTTCTTCCTCGGATAACGATCCATTGCCCGCATTGGAGGCGCTCGCCGAACCATGCGGGCCGGAGCTCGCCTGATCGCCCGAGGCGCGAGTAACAAGGCCTTCCAGGAATTCGCGCAAGCGATCGATGTAGGCGAAGATGGCCGGCACAAGCAAGAGCGTTACCAGCGTGCTGATAAAGAGTCCGCCAATGATGGCGATACCCATTGCTGTTCGGCTCTTGGCCGCCTCGCCAAGTCCCAGCGCAACCGGCAGCGTGCCGGCAATCATAGCGAAGGTCGTCATCAAGATGGGTCGCAATCGCACCTGACCGGCTTCAAAAATGGCGGCGTCGCGATCCATGCCGCGATGGCGCATATTCTCCATGGCGCGGTCCACCAGCAGAATGGAGTTCTTGGTCACCAACCCCATCAAGAGAATCACCCCGATCATGCTGAAGATATTCAGGAACTCTCCAGTAATCGCCAGCGCAAAAAATGCGCCAGAAATGGCTGTTGGCAGGGCGGAAATGATGGTAAAGGGCGTAACAAAGGATTCGTAGAGCGATGCCAGTACAAGGTAGATAAATAGCAGCGCGATGCCGAAGGCCAGAATGATATTGGCAATCAGTTCGCGCAAATCCTCGGCCTGACCGATGAAAGCGTAGGTCACGCCAGGCGGCGGCGGCATTTCACGATCCAGCAGTTTCTTCACCTGTTCCGTGGCCGAATCGAGAGCGCCGCCAGGCGAAAGATTGGCATTGATCGTAACAACTCGCGCTCGGTTTTCGCGCGAGATGCGCGCCGGTCCGTAGTTTTCCCGACCCACGCTGATCGCAGGAAGCGGAATCATCTGAAAGTTCAGATTGGGAATCATCGTCTGACTGAAGGCGGCGCGCAGGTTGCGCTGCTCGGGACGCAGGCGCAAACGAATATCATACTCCAGGCCATTCTGGCGCAACTTGCCGACGACGCCGCCTGCCACATGATAGCGCAACTCCTGTCCGGCGATGACCGGCGCGACTCCTACTGCCTGCATGCGCGCTTGATCAAATACAACCTGGAACTCCGGCTTGCCTGGACGAAAGCTACTGTCGAGGTCAGTCAGATCGGAAATATTTCGCATTCGCTCCACCAATTTGGAGGCATAGGCGTCCAGCACTTGAAGATCCTCGCCGCGCAGGTTCAAGTTGAAAGGATACTGAACGCCGCCGCCGACGGCGCTGTAGTCCGCCACGCGGGCGCGCGCTTCATGAAAAGGGGCCAGCATCTCGCGGACATGGCTCTTAAAATCCACCGTAGAAATCCGGCGTTCTCCGGACGGGACCAGCTGGATGCCGATGTTGGCAACGTTGGACTCGGCGTTTTCGTTGCCAATAACGATGGCCATCTTTTCAACCAGCGGCTCATTCTGCAGCTTCTGCACAACCTGATCGACAATGACTCGCGTTCCTTCCAGCGAGGCGCCAGGTTTCAATTCAAAGCTGATCTGAAATTCGCCCTGATCGTTGGGGGGCAGGAACGTCCGTTTTACCAGCCCCAGGCTCAGCAAACTCAACACAAAGACGCCAACGGAAATGGCGATGACTGTCTTCTTGCGGCGCAGCGTAAAGGCCATGGCCCGCTCGTAAAGGCGGTCTTGCCAGTCCTGGTAACGATCAAAGGCCCGCAGCAGAAAGTTGCGCTTGTGATCCAGACCGCCGGCGAAGTTAGCCGATAGCATTGGCGCAATGGTCAGCGCGTCAAATAGGCTGATCAACATGGCAAACACCACGGTCAGGCCAAATTCCTTGAAGAATTGTCCGATGATGCCGGTCAGAAAGCCCACCGGCAGGAACACGGCTATGACGGTGGCGGTGGTTGCAATGACTGCAAGAGTAACCTCGGTCGTTCCCTTCTCCGCCGCCTCGCGCGGCGGCAGCCCTTCCTCGATTTTTCGAAAGATATTCTCACGCACGACAATCGCGTCGTCCACCAAGAGACCGATACAGAGCGAAAGCGCCAGCAAGGTCATTACATTGATGGTGAAGCCCATCACGTACATCAGGAGAAAGGCGCCCAGCAAGGAGTTGGGCAAAGCCAGACCGGTTATGATCGTTGAGCGTAGATTTCCAAGAAAGAAGTAAACGACGACCACGGCCAGGACAATGCCCAGCACAATAGCGGTGGCAACGTCTTCGATGTTGTAGCGAATCCAGAGCGAGCTATCGCGAACCACGATGATTCGCGGCTTGCCTTCGCCGCTCGCCAGGCGTTGGTTGATTTCGCCAACGCGCTTCAGCAGCGCGTCCACCACGGCCACAGTATTTGAACCGGACTGTTTGTAAGCATCGATAAACAACGCCGGCCGCAATTGACGTTCTACCTGCGGGGTATCTCCGCCAATTAGATTGCGCAACAAACCTGGATGAGGCCGATCCTGGAGCGGCGCATAGAAATAGCCGATGGCCTTGGTATCTTCGGTGGCGTCGCGCACCTGCCCCAATTCGCCGATGGTTACGCCGCTGCCGATATCAGCGCCAAAGCTGACGGTTGTATTGCGAATGTCTTCGATACTGGAAAACTCGCCCAGCGTGCGAAAACTGATTTCCTGAGCGCCCGATTCAAAGCGGCCCACGGGTACATTCAATCCGGAATTGCGCAGCTGATTGGCAATGCGGACTGCGGAGATGCGATAGGAATTCAAACGATTGCGATCCAGCTCCAGCTGAATCTCGCGCCGCGCCCCGCCCAGTAGGCGAACGCCGCCCACATCGCCGACCTGTTCCAGCAGCGGCTTGACTGTTTCGTTGGCAAGATCATAGAGTTTGGCCGGCGGCAGATCGGCCTGCAACGAGAGTCGTAGAATGGGCTGGTCGTCGGGATCAAAACGCAGCACCAGCGATTCATCAGCGTCGGCCGGAAAATCGACGCGCGCGGTACCAACTTTATCGCGCACCTGTTGCTCTGCGTACTTGATATCCGTCTGCAGGGTGAATTCGGCTATCACCACTGACAGACCCTCTTGATTGCGAGAGGAGACGCGCTTAATTCCGGCAATACTGGACAGCTGCTCTTCGATAGGCCGCGAAATGAGATTTTCCACTTCCTCCGGCCCAGCGCCCAGGTAGGTCGTCGTTACCAGCACATAGGGAAAGGTTACCTTTGGAAATAGATCAATGCCCAGGCGGTTGAGGGCAATGCCGCCCATGGCCAGCATCAAAATGACAATGCTGGAAATGAAAATGGGGCGCTTGATGGAGAGGCTGGCCAGATTCATAGACCGTCCGGGCGCCTGACCAAAATTGGTCGGGCGACTAAGGCCAGTCCCGACGGAGGACAGGGGCCGTCAAGTCCAAGAGCGCGACAGCGCGGCGACGCGCTTCCAATATGCGGTTGACGCAAGGCGCACGGCAGGCGAATCAAACGCAACATTCCCTTGCAGCTGGAGCAAGACTTGGCACGAGAGAAGAAGGTCGAGCGCACGCCCCGTAAATTCCTCGAGTACGCCCTGGTGCGTTTGATGATTTTTCCGCTTTCGCTGATGCCCTTTCGCTTCAGCGAGCTGCAACTCTTCTGGTTCTGTCGTCTGCTCTTTGGTCTGAGCAGCTCCTTCCGCAAGCGCATTGTGAACAACGTAGACGCCAGCTTTCCGGACAAATCGTCGGCGGAACGAGCGCGCATCTGCCGCCAAAACCTGCGCAGCCTGGCGCGACTGACCAATGAGTTCATCCACGAGCCCCGTATTCGCCCGCGCGAGGTTCCAGAGCACATTGTCCTGGAACCGGACGGCGGAGAATTGCATCGCCGGCTGCTGAGCAAGGGCGGCATTCTGGTGCTCGGCCACCTGGGCAGCTGGGAATGGATGGGCATCGGTCTTACTTCATCCATTCGCACCTCGGAGTTGCACGTCCTTGCCAAGCGGCAGAGCAATCCATGGTCGAATGCCTGGATCGAGCGCGTTCGCGCCAGCCAGAATATTAAGTTAATCTATACCGATGAGAGCCCGCGGCTAATTTTGCAGCACTTGAAAAAAGGCAACATGGTAGCGTTCATAGCCGATCAAGATGCCGGCCAGAGCGGCGAGTTCTATCCCTTCATGGGCCAGCTGGCCTCCACTTATCAGGGCCCGGCGCTCTTTGCGCGAATGACGGATGCGCCCATCGTGTTCTGCTGGTCCTGGCACGACGAAAGAAGCAGGCTGCATTTTCAGGTACAGGAATTGCCGCGGCCGGCGCTAGATCCAAAGGGCGATGCGGCGGAATGGGAACGGCAGTTCACGCTGAACTGGGTGCGGCTGCTTGAAGAGAAAGTTCGACTTTTTCCAGAGGACTACTACTGGCTGCATCGACGCTGGCATACCAGGCCGGCGGATGCGCAGGCCATCTGGAATATCTGGCGTGAGCGCGGCGTCATTTAAGCATTGAGCGAAAATCAACGGGTGATCGCGTAGCGACAGGGTGCGCCGCCCCGACCAGCATCCTGAATTCGCAGCAGATAACTCACGCTATTGGTCAGATTGGACACGGACAGTATTGCGTTGCTCAGATAGCTCGGCGAGCGATACGAGTCTCTGCAAAAATGTGCAGCCGTGCAGGGAAACGCGCCATCGGCGCTGGCCGTCCACAGCGCAGAATCATTTACATCTGCCACGGATACTTCGTGGACAGTCGCCATGCTCGGGCAACAGGAAAAGGAGCTGCCGACGCCGCCAACGCCAATGTAAATGAAACTGCTGTCCTTGGTGAATCGGTACCAGTCTACATCTGTAGTATCGTGTATAGCGTCCTGGAATTGACTGGAGCTTAGCGACGTGATCGTAACAAACGGAGGGTTCTCCGACGGTCGCTGCGGAGCTCGGTCGGGGCCCATTCCATTGAACGCCCCCAGCCGATTGACCGCAAGTATCGTGTTGAGCAGGAGGTCTGACTCCTGCGCCTCATCCGGCGAGTTGCTGGAGCAAACTATCAGGAAGAGGAGACTTCCTATGATTTGCGCCACTCTCGAAAGCAAAGACAGGCGCGTCATAGTTGAATTGCCTCGTCGGAGGGCGGCATTTGCTCCTGGTCAGGAGGCGACGGCTCAAAGTCGCGTTTGTCTCCGTTATTCTGGGAATCGGAGGGCCTATCATCAGCCTCCGGCGTCGTAGGGCGATAGCTGTCAGGCTCGCCCGCTGGCGGCTCGGGCGTCCCCCATTCAAAGGCGACGCCAGCCCCAAAGCGATAGCCCTGCTCCTGGTAGCTGTGCCTTTCGTGATTCTGTCCTGCGCCGATAAACCCAAATCCGGTTCGATTCTTGATTGAGAGGATAGTCCCCGCCTTGAAGTATTCCGCCTTGATATAGACCTGCTCCAGCAAATAGTAGCGAAGTCCGGCAGACAATCGTAGGCCGCCCAACTGGTGCTCGCCTACTCGCCCAAACTGAAGCTCAATTTGTACGTAGGGATCGTAAGCAGAATGATTGAGTGGATGAACAGCTGTGCCCAGCGCGCCGCAAGCCATTCGGCCCACATGGATTCTTTCAACGTACGATGCGGTATAGTCCGGAACGGTGACAACGCTCGACGGAAGCAGGTAAGAGACCAACCAGCCGGCGAAGGCCGCTGGTTCCCGGTCGCGCGGAAGCCAGCCGGTCTGTGCATTTTCGATATAAAGATCACCCGTAACAAAGCCAAAGAGGATGCTGTGATGTTTTCCC
>JAIBBN010000027.1 GCA_019694655.1 Leptospirales bacterium | reverse complement strand
AACTGAATGCCGCCAGAGTGCTGCTGGACGATGCCCAGGACTGTCGACAGGCCCAGCCCTGTGCCTTTCCCCGGCGGCTTGGTGGTAAAAAATGGTTCGAAAAGGTGATCGATTGCCTGCGGCGCAATACCTTCGCCGTTATCATCCACTCTGACAAAGGCATAGTCGCCGGCGGCCAGATCTGGAAAACCGCGTACAGCGCCCGGAAGCAGCGTGACTCTGCCTGTAGCAAATGACAGGACGCCGCCCGCCGGCATCGCATCGCGCGCGTTGACGGCAAGATTCATCAGGATTTGATCGAGCATCACGGTATCGGCCATGATTTCCAGCTCATCGGAATACAGATCAAGTTGCAGTGCAATGTTTGCAGGCAGCGTTCGCCGCAGCATTTCACTGATTTGCTCGACGGCCTGATTCAGCCCCAGTCGACGCTGCTGCATGATCTCCCGTCGGCCGACCACCAGCAACTGACGCGTCAAAGCCGCCGCTCGCAGCGCGTAACTGCGCAGTACTTTAAGGGTATCGCGAACCTCAGCGGACAATCCGGCGTCGCGCTCCAGCAATTCCAGCTGCATCATGATGACGGCCAGAATGTTATTGAAATCGTGGGCCACGCCCCCGGCCAGCTGGCCAATGGCCTCCAGCTTTTGCGCCTGCCGCATCTGCGCTTCGAGCTCAATTTCCCTGGTAATATCGCGAACCGAGCCAATGAGTCGCAGCGGCCATTGCTGCTGACCGTAAATAAGATAGCCGCGTTCGGATACCCAGCGCTGGCCGCCGTCTGGTCGAACCACTCGATAGGTTTCGCTAAAACTGCCGCCCGGCGGCGCGGCTGCCGCCGCACGCCGACGTTCGCGGTCTTCGGGGTGAATTGCATCCAGCCAGCCCTGCGGCTGCATGTAGCAACTGCCAACGGTCCGACCCCAGATGCGCTCGTAGGCTGGACTGAGATAGAGCATCTTTCCAAAGTCGGGCGTAGCAATATAGAATACCTCATCAATCGTCGCGACCAATTCCTCAAAGCGCTGCAAACTGCTGCGCGCCGCCGCTTCCGCATTGCGCGCAGCGCTGATATCGGCGGCCACGCCATCCCAGACGATGCCGCCCCGATCGGTGCGCCGTGGCCGTGAACGCAGCGCCAGAATGCGCGGGACGCCATCAGCGCGCCGAAAAGGAATCTCTGCCGAAAAATCAAGTAATGTGCGTTTGCTCTCGATCTCTGCTGCGGCCAATCGCGGCGCCGCTTCGGCATCGAGCTGAGCCAGAAGCAACATCGGATCGCCCATGGCTGCCGCAACCGGGATGCCGTGGACGCGTTCCACGCCAGCGCTCACATAGATAAATCGGGGGTAGCCTCTTTCGTTTTGCTCGTACTGGTAGACATAGGAGTCAGGCAGGTTGTCGCCAAGCAGGCGCAGGCGAAGCTCGCTCTCCTGTTGTCGGCGGCGGAGATCCTCGGCCAGCCAGGCATTGACCAGCATCCAGAGCAGGAACATCAGCGCGGCAAAGGACGCCAGCGAAGCGGCCAGTTGAAATTGACGGTCCATGCCAGCAATTGCACCCTCGACCGCACGCTGAGAAGCGGCATCGACCTGCTCTGCGGCAAGCGTGAGGCGCTGGTAGCTGCCAAACAATTCCGCGTTCAAAGCGGCGCGCCGTGATGCGGGCGCTTGAGACCAGCGCAGCAGCGTCTGGCGAAAGACGAGTTCGGCGGGCGCGAAGTGCGGCCCGGCAGCCCCCGGCAAGTCCGCTTGATACTGTTTCAAATCGTCCTCCTGCTGCAGAAAAAAGGCGGAGGCTCGATTCAGCAGCAGGCGGCCTGCATCCCGGCGCTCATCCGCCTGCGGTCCGCCGGAGTCCAGCAGCATTAGAAATCCGCCTGTCAGGTCCCTGCGCGCCTCGCGTAAGGCGCTGCGTTGCCGACGGGCGTCCAGAAAAGCAGTATGACTGCGATAATTCAGAAAAACGATGACTGCACCGACAGCAGCGGTTGCTGCAAGGACAGCCAGAACGCGCGAAGCTCTGGGCCGACCATCAAGCCATCGCGCCAGCCTCTGCCGCCAGCGCAGCTTCATCGGCCAGAGTCCCGCTGCTGGGTGCCACAGTAGCGGACGACGGAACCGCCCTCAATTTCCAATGCCAGAAGCCATACCGGGTGCATCAGTTTTTGTAACTCAGTGTCATTTTTTGAATGGCCCCTCTGGGCCGTCAAGCGAGCGACGCCGCAGCATTGGCCGGCGGCCTTCGACCTGGCGAAGGCGGCGCCGACTATTTCCGCTTGAGAAGCACAATTCATCCGATCAATCGCACAATAGATCGACCATGGATTCAAGCAAAAGCCGGCGGTCATTTCCCCTGCGCCTGGCGCATTGGCCGGCGATTGGATAGCGAACTGCAGCCCGCAATGGCGCCTTGCGCTGCTGCCGCGCGCAGCCAGGAGACAATTTGTTCTCCAAAATAGTTCTAGCCGGTTCAGCGACGCGAATCACAGCCGTCCCATGCTCGAAGCGCAAAATGAAGATCTGCAGCAGATTGCAGACGCCAGGTCGCAGTCCAATCCGGGCGCGCGCCTGCTGCAGGCGGCGCGTCAGCTGTTTCACGAGCAGGGCTACGCCGCAGCAGGCATCAACGAAATCATTGCCCGCGCCGGCGCCTCGAAGAAGAGCTTTTATGCCTACTATCCGGCCAAGCGCGATCTGGGCGCCGCCTTCCTGCAATCCGAGGAACAATCGCTGCTGCAGCTGCTGAGCGCCTTGCGCCGCAAACATCCAGAGGATGCCGCCGCATTTTTGCGCAGCTGGGCCGGTCATATCAAGAAGCGGGCCGCCGCCGGCAAGTTCTACGGCTGTCCGCTGGCACTGCTCTCCGCTCAAGCGGCTGACGATTTCAGTCAGCTATTGCCACAAAGCCTGGAGCGCTGGCGCCGCTGGCTGGAGTCCTACCTGCGGCAATGCAGTTTGCCCAATGCGCAAAAGGCCAGAGCGGCGGTCCTGTCGCGGCTGATTCTAATGCAGTACCAGGGGGCCGCGCAGATGTGGCGCCTGAGCAAAGATCACAACTACTTCGATTTGTTTGCCAGCGCCAGCGTCGCCGCGCTCCGTGGCCAGACGAGCGCAGGCTCAGGGACGCGGCGCCTGCCGACAGTCGAAGCCTGAAGCCGCTGGAGTTTCAAGGATGCATCGTAATCATTTTGCAATCGGCCTGCTGCTGTTGGGTCTTGCCTGCACTGCAGATGCGGCAGCGGGCTATGAAGATCTGGACGCCCCAGCCTTTGCCCGCGCCATCCAGGCGCCCGGCGTCGTCTTGATCGATGTGCGCACGCCGCAAGAATACGCCGCCGGACACCTGCACGGCGCCAGACTAATGGACTACTACGAATCGAACTTTCGCTCCCGCCTGCTTGCCTTGAATCGCAGCCAGCCAGTCGCAGTCTACTGCCACTCCGGAGTACGCTCCGCTGCAGCGGCGCGGGTCCTGAGCGAAGCCGGATTTCAACGTGTTCTGAATCTCCGCGGCGGCATCCTCAGCTGGCAAGGCACGATGGAACGCTAAAGCGCGTGCCGACTTCTCTGCAGTGAATTTTGACAGGCGGCGGACTGGATCCGACAGCGCTTTTGAAAAGGGCGAATGTGCGTCGCAAACGCGGCCCACATTCGCCTTATCGCTTTCTCTAGATTCGAAAATTAGAGCCACGCCTTTTTGGAATCGCGTGCGTAGCCCGCAAAGTCCCGCGGCGGCCGACCAAGGACTTTCTGTACATTGTCTGTGATCGGCGCAGCATGGCCTTCCTTCAAGGCGCCGGCAATGTAGACCATGAAACCGACATAGTCGGGAGGCAAACCGGCGGCAGCAAGCGAGTCCTGGAATTGCTGCGAGCTGATGTCGACATATTCCACCTTCTGGTCGATGGCCGCGGAGATCTGTGCGGCGACTTCGGCATGCGACAGAGCCTGCGGACCGGTGAGGTTGATGGCCTGCTGTAGAAACTCCCGGCCAGCAACCAGTTTCGCCGCTACAGCCGAAATATCGCGGGCATCGATAAAACTGGTTCGAGCCTCGCCGCCGGGGAAGTAAATCTTGCGGTCCTTACGAATGCCCTCTACCCAGAAGGTGTTGAAATTCTGCATGAACCAGTTTGGTCGAATGATCGTATGATCCAGGCCGCTCGATTCCAAAAATAGCTCTGATTTACGCATTGGCGCTTCAGGCGGCGCAAATTCGACGCCCATCGCCGTCATCAGTACAACGCGTTTTAAGCCTCGCTCCTGGGCGCGGGAGATCCACGGCGATAGAATTTCAAACTGCGTTGTAAATCCGGGCGGCGAAAGCAACGTGAGCGCTTCAACGCCATCCAGCGCTTCCAATCCCAGCTGTGGCTGCGACGCGTCCACTCTGACATAACTCAAATTCTTGCGGACCGGCAGCGACTCCGGCTGCCGCGCCCCGGCTACTACCTGATGACCGCTGGCCAGCAGCTCTTCCACAATGCCGCCGCCGGTTAGCGAACGCGCGCCATAAACAAATACCTTCATTGTCCCTTCTCCTCGGGTTGATGACTGGAGTATCAGGCCGACCGGCAAAATTGTCCATAGCCCTGGGGCCAGAATACATATCCAATCGTATATTTGAATAGACGTGTGGATATGTTCGCTCATGCCGGGGTCATGGACCTGCTGTCGGGGATTCTGAAACGAGCGAAGTTGACGCAGCACAAGCTCCTGCAGCGGACGCTCAGCGGCGCCTGGGGATACAATTTCCCCTGCCGGCGCAGCGGCGGTTTTCATGTCATCCAGCGCGGCCGTTGCTACATGCGCATGGACGGGGAGCTGAGCATACTGGAGCAGGGCGATGTGGTCTTCGTGATGCGCGGCGCGGACCACCAATTGCTTTCCAGCCCGCAACAAAAAGCCGCGCCCTTGCAGCGCTTGCTGGATACAAAGCCCGGCGCAACGCGGCGGGCTGCGCAAGAAAACAGCGTGGATCTGCTTTCTGTGCGTTACGAGTTTCCGGACGGCGATGCCCATCCCTTTTTCCAGGAATTGCCAGTACTTCTGATTGTACGGGGCCGCGATCTGGCGGCTCACGATCCGCTACTGCATACTCTACAATTGCTTTCACAGGAATCGCAGGACGCCAACGGTCCGGCCCTGGTCCTGGAGCGACTTACCGACATTCTCCTGTACTATGCGCTGCGACGCTGGATCGAATTGCATCCAGCTGAGCGGCCTGGCTTTCGCAGCGCCATGAAGGACGAAAAGGTTGGCGCAGCGCTTGATCTCCTGCATCGCCGCAGCGCCGAGCCCTGGCGCCTGGATAGCCTGGCGCGCAGCGTTGGCCTATCGCGCGCTTCGCTGGCAACGCGTTTTCGAGATACGCTGGGCGCCACGCCAATCGAATATTTGACGCGCCTGCGCCTGGAAAGCGGAAGAACGTTGATGGCAGACCGCTCGATCAGTCTGGAGCGCGTGGCACAGCACGTCGGATACTCGTCGGCCTTTGCTTTTTCCAAGGCGTATAAAAGAGTCTACGGTCGCACGCCGCGGCCCAGCGCCCGCAGCAATTCGGCTACGCCGTAGGGTTTGGTCAGGAGACGACGAACGCCGGCGCGCTGCAGACGCGCCTGCGTTTCCGGACTGATGTAGCCGCTGGAAATTATGATCTGATCCGGATTCATTTGGACGCTCAAGTAGTCCACCAGATCAATTGCTGCTTCCCCCGGCATGTTCAAATCGCAAATCGCCGCGTCGGGCGGCGCGTCAGCTTCCTGCAAAATGGCCCGTGCAGACTCAGCATTAGCTGCCTCCAGCACTTCGTAGCCCTCCAGTCGCAAGAGCGTGGCAAGGGTTTCGCGAAATCCCTGCTCATCTTCGACCAGAAGAACAGAGCGCGGCGGAGGCATTTGCCCTGCATGATCTGCGCCGGGCCTGTTCTCGCCCGAACCTGCGCGCTCGCGCGTATCGCCAATGGCCGCCGAAGCCCTGGCTTGCGCCGGAAGCGTGACCTCGAATCGGCTTCCTTTGCCAGGCGCAGAACTCACCTGGATTGCGCCCTGCAATTGTTCCACCACGCCGGCGACGATGGCCAGACCAAGGCCGGCGCCTGAGCCTGGCTCTTTGGTGCTGTAGAAGGGTTCGAAGATCTGACTCTGCGTCGCGGCGTCCATGCCTGAGCCAGTGTCGCTGACCTCCAGAATTACGGCCGCTTCCGCGCCGGCAAGCGCTGCCAGCTCTTCGCCCGAAGCGCGTCGCACGGCAAGCCGCAATACCCCGCCCATCGGCGTCATGGCATCGCGAGCATTGACGCACAGGTTCATCAGCATCTGGTCGATTCGGCTGGCCGGCGCCAGGATGGGAGGAAGCTCATCATACAATTCCAACTCTACGCGGATATTGCGCGGCAGCACCTCGCGAAACATTTGCGTTACAATCTTGACCCGCTCTCCAAGTTCAATCTGTTCGTCGGCTGCAGACTGTTTGCCGGAGACAACAATCAACTGCTGCACGATGGCCCGGCCGCGCTCGATGGCCTCGCCAATGTGCGCAAGGCGAATTCGAGCTTCTTCCTTATCGCGCGCCAGGCGTTCACAAAGTTCGCAATTGGCGGCAATGATCGCAAGTATGTTGTTGAAATCGTGAGCAATGCCGCTGGCCAGCGCGCCAAGGCTCTGCATGCGCTCGGCGCGGTGCAGGCGCGCCTCTTGCAGCTTGCGATCCGTAATATCCTCGTTGGTGCCAATCAATCTACGCGCCCGACCGTTCCTGCTTGCAATGGCTTTGCCGCGAGCGCGGATCCAGCGCATGCTCTTGTCTGATTGGCGGACAATGCGGAAACTGGTTTCAATCTCTGCGCCGCGCTCGAGCGCATCCAGAAAGGCGCGATCCGTGGCTTCGAGGTCCTCCGGGTGCACCATGCTTTGCCAGACCTCCAGCGGCGGGGCCGGGCCATCGCGCTCAATGCCGTATATCGAGTACATTCCGTCTTCCCAGCGCAGTCCGTTGGGCGAATCAGTAAATTCCCAGACGCCCAGCTGGCTGGCGGCAAGCGCCGCCTCATAACGCTCATTCAGTCGCTCCATTGCGTCAGTGAGCATGCGGCGCCCGGAGATCTCGCGCTGGAACAGGATCAGGCCGCCGTCGGTGGGCAATAGCTGCTGGCGATAGACGGCGACGGCGCCATTGGGCGCTACGATTTCGCATTCGTGATCCAGAGCCGTCTGCGATTCATAGGCGGCGATATACTGTTCCAGAATGCCGGCGCTGCGCTGCGCGGGAAACAGTTCGCCCATCCCCCGGCCCAGCATCTGCTCGCGTTGCATGCCAGCCTCGATGCAGGCGCGTTCATTGAGCGAGAAGATCCGAAAGTCTGAGACCTTTCCGCTTGTATCGGTCATCGCTTCCAGCACGTAGATCTCATCAACGCTGCTGCGCATCGCGCCGGAAAAAAAATCCTCCAGCTTGCGACGCTCCTCAATAGCGCTGATGTCGACCATCAAGCCGCGCAGCATTACGGGCTTTGCGTCTTCCCGGACAATCTGCACGAAATCGCGGAGCAGCAGGTAGCTGCCGTCCTTGCGACGAAAGCGGTACTGCATGGTGTGGGCCTCGCCGCGGTTGGCGGCCAGGCGACAGCTCTGTGCAACGGAGCTGCGCTCTTCGGGGTGCAAATGATCGATCCAGAAATCTTGCTCTCGCCATTCTTCGGGATTGTATCCGGTAAGTGTGCGCGCCTGCTCGCTCACAAAGGTAAAGCAGAAATTGTCGATGCGCGCCTCCCAGACGATGCCGGCCACAGAATGGACAAGTTCTGCATACCGTTGCCGCTCTTGCTCCAGCTGCCGCGCGTTTTGCGCCACCAATCGTTTCCAGCGTTCGGAGATCTCGCCGATTGCCACGGAGAACAGGAGGAATAGCAGATCGGCAAGCGCCAGCTGCGGCAGCGGCGGCCGATGTTCCGGCGCGCCGTGAATCATTTCCAGCGGGATGGCGGCCACGCTCAACGCCAGCGCGGCGCTGATTGCGCCCAGGCGGCCGGCAAGATAGGCCGCCAGGGCGACGCCAGGAAACATCCAGAGCAAGAGATAGTGAGAGCCCAGGTACTGAGCGATGTAGGCGGCGCCGCTGAAGACAATGGCGATCAACAATCCGGCGCCCGACTGTCGCAAGAAAGATGGCATAGAGTCCCGGCGCTCCATTTGAGAACAAGCTCAGTAGACTATGCCGACGAACGTCTGTCCAGCGAATCGCTGGAAAAAACCGTAGGGGCTACTACGGAGATTGTCCCAATCCAATTTGCCTTGCCTGCGCCGAGAGCAGCCAGCGCTGGATGTGGCGCCGCTTTACTGCTGGCGCAAGCCGCGCGATACAACAAGCCGCTCGATCAAATCAAAAGCGACCTGGATCAGCAAGGCAAGGGCCGCTGCCGGAAGGGCGCCAGCCAGGATCAGTTGCGTATCATCCAGTCGGATTCCCTTGAGAATGGTCTGACCATAGCCGCCAGCGCCAATCAGTGCGCCCAGGGTAGCCACGCCGACATTGATGACAGCCGCCGTCTTGATGCCGCTCAAGATCGAAGGCAAGGCCATCGGGCAGTAGACGTGCCAGAATCGGAACCAGGCAGGCAAACCCAGAGACTCCGCCGCTTCGTGCGTTCCAGCGCTGATGCCGCCAAAGCCAAGCGCCGTACCGCGCACAATCGGCAGGAGACTGTAGAGAAACAAAGCCGTAAGCGCCGGTGCAGCGCCAATACCCATCAGGGGCAGCAAGGCGACCAGCAGGGCCAGGGAAGGAATGGTCTGGATCACGCCGGCGACGGCCAGGATTGTCGCGCCCAGCCGAGCGCGACGCGCTGCAACAAAGCCCAGAGGCGCGCCAAACAGGACCGCCAGCAGCAGCGAAACAGAAACCAGCAGAAGATGCTCGCCGCTTCGCGCGAGGATTGCTGCGCTCAGACTTTCCTCGTACGCCGGGCGATCGATTTGCATTGCCTCGCGCAGAAAATCCGTGGCGACCTTCGAGGGCGATTCGCCGCCAAGCTGTACGCGGGCATTGAGCGCGATCATTCGCCGCTCGTCGATTTTTCCGGCCAGGCCGTCCAGCGCCCGGCCCAGTTGCAAATCGCTATCGCGGCGAAACAGGAAGACCGCCTGATAAGAGGGGAAGTAGCCCCGGTCGTCCTCCAGCGCAATCAGGTCGTAGTATGCAATTTCTGCGTCGGTCGTATAGAGATCGATCACGTCAATTGCGCCGGACGCCAGTCCGCGATATCCGATTTCATGGTCGATGCCGCGCAGGTCGCCGCCCTCAAGCTCGTATCGCCGGCGCAATCCCGGCCAGCCGTCCTGTCGTTCCAGAAACTCATGGCTCAATCCAAAGACCAGATCGGGATGAGCGTGCAGGTCGGACAATCGGCGCAGTCCAAGACTCGTCGCGCGCTGGCGACGCATTCCGAGGGCGTAAGTATTTTCAAAGCCGATCGGCGCGGACATAGCAATGCCGCGTTCGGCAAGGAGTCGTGTAAGTTCCGCCGCCTCCGTGTCCGCCGGTAAACGCAGAATCTCGGCAAGCAGCGTGCCCGTGTATTCTGGATAGAGATCGATGTCTTTTCGCAGCAATGCCTCCCAGAGGATACGCGTGCCGCCCAGCTCGCGCTGGTAGGCCACAGTAAGGCCGCTCGATTCCAGAACGCCGCCGGCAATCTCCGACAGAATGATGGACTCTGTAAACTTTTTAGAACCGACAACCGTCTGTGCTGCAAGAACAGCAGGCGCCAGCAGAGCAATACCGACAAGAATCTGGCGATGGATATTCATGACCGCCCCTGGCGTCGCGCTGCAAAGAAACGCGAAACGAACTCGTTGGCTGGCCGGTCGCGCAATTCAGCGTAGGTCCCGCTTTGCTGATTTTGGCCGGCATGTAGAACGTGGATCAGGTCGCCAAAGTACTGCGCCTCTTCCAGATCGTGGGTCACCAGAGCCACCGTTTTTCCAAGTTTCACAAAGATTGCCTTGAGTTCCGTTTGAAGATCAAAACGGGTCAGGGGGTCCAGGGCCCCGAAGGGCTCATCCAGCAACAGACATTCTGGATCAAGCATCAACGCACGCATCAAGGCCGCACGCTGACGCTGGCCGCCGGAGAGCTCATGTGGGAAACGAGACAATAGGCCGCGATCCAGGCGCACCAGGTCGCACAGTTCCGCCAGCCGGGCGCGGATTACCTGGCGCGGATGCCGCAAGGCGCGTGCAACAATGGAGACATTTTGATCGATTTTCAAATGCGGAAAAAGACCGCCGGATTGAGTCAGAAATCCTATGGATCGACGCATTTGCAGCGCATCCAGGGCGCTGATGTCCGTAGAGTGATAGCGCACAACTCCTTCCGCGGGTCGAATCAAACCAAGCAGCAATCGCAGCACAGTGGACTTGCCAGAACCGGAGCCGCCCATCAGCGCTGTGATCTTCCTGGAAGGAATCGTCAGTGTGATCTGGTCGAGGGCCAACTCGTCGGCATATCGGAAACTGACGCCATCCAGTTGGAACATGATGGCGACATCTTCCAG
>JAIBBN010000026.1 GCA_019694655.1 Leptospirales bacterium | reverse complement strand
CCGGACAGGGCGCCTTTGCTCTATGTTCGGGATTCGCTATCTGAAAACCAGGCCATCGGAATACGTCATTCTCTTTCGGCGCGGGCGGGCCCGAAAACACGGCGCCGGCCTGGCATTCTTCTACTACTCGCCTTCGGCCTCGCTGGTTGTGCTGCCGGCGGATAGCCGTGATGTTCCATTCATTTTCCAGGAAACAACAAATGACTACCAGAGCATCGACATCCAGGGTCAATTGACCTATCGGGTTAAGGATGCGCTGCGACTGGCAGCGATGTTGGATTTCAGTATCGATGCGCGCGGCGTTCCACTGGGCGACGGCGCCGAAAAGCTCACCCTGCGACTGACCAATCTTGTTCAACTCTTGCTTCGCGAAAAAATCCAGAGCTATTCGCTGCGCGATAGTCTGAGCGCCGGTCCGGAGCTGGCCCGTCATGTGAGCGAGCGAATCAAAGACGCGCCGGTTTTTGCCGAACTTGGCCTCGAGGCCCTTGACTTTACACTGCTGCGCATCAGCCCCTCGCCGGAAATGGCGCGCGCACTGGAAGCCGCCGCCCGTGAGACGCTCTTGAAAGACGCCGATCAGGCTATCTACATGCGGCGCAACTTTGCCGTGGAACAGGAGCGGCAAATCAAAGAGAATGAACTGCAGACGCAGATCGCCGTCGAGCAAAAGAATCGCCAGATTCGCGAAGAACAGATGCGCGCCGAAATCGCTGTGCAGGAGCAGCAAAAGGTGATCGAAGAGCGCAAGATGGAAACGGCGGCCATGGTCGAGGAGCGCAAGGCCGAGATCGAACGGGGGAAACTGGAATCGCAGACCGCGCTGGAAGAACAGCGCAAGAAACTGGTGGCCGCGGCGACAGAAAACACTGTGGCCCGAGCGCGCGCGGAAGCGGAGGCGGCGCGTACCAAACTGGGCGCCCTGCAAACGCTCTCTCCAGAGCTACTGGAGATCCTGGCGCTGCAGCAGCTGGATTCGCGCACGCTGATCAGTCGCGCCTTCCGCGACCTGGCGCGCAATTCTGAGAAAATTGGCACGTTGAATCTCAGTCCGGAGCTGCTGGAGTCGCTGATCAAGGCTGATGGCAATCGATAAAATCATTCTGGTTACGCGTCCGACGCGCTTGCAGGAATCGGTCAAGCGCTACAATACCAAGCAGCAGGCCCGCTTCTTTGTGCAGAGTCGCGGGCAAAGCTTCGATGACTATGAATCCGAGGACGCCAACTACCTGCGCGCCCGCGACCAGCTGGTGAAATCCTTCCCTGCTGAACTTCGTTTCCAGGTCATCGATCGATCCTTCTTGCCCAACTTTGTTTTTGGACCGGATGACCTGGTGATTACACTCGGGCAGGATGGATTGGTGGTCAATACTGCGAAATATCTGGATGGTCAGGCGGTACTGGCAGTTAATCCGGACCCCTCGCGTTTTGACGGCGTACTATTGCCCTTCCTGCCCGACCAGGTCGCGCCCGCGCTCCAGCGATTGTTGCGCGCCGGGCTCCAGCAACGATCCATTTCCATGGCGCGGGTTGACCTGAATGATGGCCAGAGCCTCTTCGCATTCAACGACCTGTTTCTTGGCGTACGAACGCATACCAGTGCGCGATATACAATTCACCACCGCAAGAAATCCGAGCGGCACAGTTCCAGCGGTTTGATTGTGTCCACGCCTGCCGGCAGCACCGGGTGGCTTTCCTCTATGTACAATATGGCTGCTGGCGTGGCTCAGTTTGCAGGCGCGGCCTCCAAGAAGATCGCCGCTACGCCCCTGGCGTGGGAAGAACGAAAGCTGCTGTTTGTAGTGCGCGAACCTTTTCGCAGCAAGTGGAGCGGCGCCGATCTGGTCTGTGGCGAGATTCGCGATCGTGAAGAACTGACCATCGAAAGCCACATGTCGGAAGGCGGCGTAATCTTCTCTGACGGAATGGAGTCTGATTTTCTGGAGTTCAACGCCGGCGCCACAGCAAAGGTTCGGCTTGCCGAAAAGACCACGCGTTTGCTTTTGAATCCGGAAGACTGAGCGCCGCGCTCGGGGAAGGCAGACTGCCACATGATCCGCGAACTGCTATCGCGACAGTCGATTCAAACGGGATTGTCCGGCGACCTGGATCAAGCGTTGCGTCGCATGCTGGATAGCAGCGATGTTGAATGTACGCCACAACTACTGGCCGAACTGCGCAGTTCTGCCGAGCGTCCAGAGGGGGCCAGCGGCCCGGCAATATTCCCGCACGCGGCATTGCATGGCATCAATTCGCCGCGCTTGCACATTGGCATTGTCAGCGGGAAGTCAGCCACTCGATCGACGCTAAGCTTTCGAATCATAGCGATACTGCTGACTCCGCTGAACGATCCGGAGCGTTCCCTTGCCTTGCTGGCGCGCCTGGCGGCGCTCTTGCCGCCGCTGGTGGGCGAGCTTTCGCGGATGCGCGACGCCGAGTCCATTCGACAGCGCATCGCTGCGGCGGAAGGCCAGGCGCAGGGTCCCACCTACTTCAACATGAGCCAAAGTGACCTGGCTTTGGAGCTCTCCACAGATTTGCAGCGCGGACTCAGCGAAGCGGAGGCCAATCGTCGCCTGCAACGCTACGGCAAGAATGCTCTACGCGCCAGGCGACGCACTCCGTGGACCTTGCGCTTGATGCGCAGTTTCTTCAGCTTTTTTGCCATTCTGCTATGGGGCGCCGCGGCGCTTTGCTTCGCGCCGGGCGTTGATTTGCCACAGCTGGGCCTTGCCATATTTGTCGTGATTGGCGTGAACGGAATCTTTTCCTTCCTTCAGGAGGCGCGGACCGACCGCGCCGTGGAAACCTTGCAGCGCATGCTGGCCCACCGCTGTCGCGTGCTGCGCGATGGCGAGGTGCGCGAGATCGATGCGGAACTGGCCACGCCAGGCGATGTCATTTTGCTGGATGAGGGCGACGCCGTTCCGGCGGATGCGCGCTTGATTGACGCGACCGAACTGGAGGTGGACAACTCGCTGTTAACTGGCGAATCGGCTTCCGCCAGGCGCTACAAGTCCGATCGACCTGTTCTCATTGATAAACCCTTCCTCTGGATTGAGATGCCTAACGTTGTCTTTGCCGGCTCGACCGTGCAACGAGGCGCCGCTCGCGCCGTGGTTTTCGGCGTGGGAATGAATACCGAAATTGGACGAATTGCCGGCATGACGCAGGCTATTCGCGCTGAGGACACGCCGTTACAGCGCCAGCTACGTGGAACGGTCAAAACCATCGCACTGCTGGCAGCCGTGATGGGCGCAGTTTTTCTTGGCCTTGGCTGGCAATTTGCCGGACTTCATTTCTCACAGGCCCTGGTCTTTTGCATCGGGCTTTTTGTGGCAAATGTGCCGGAGGGACTGCTGCCGACGGTGACGCTCTCTCTGGCGTTGGGCGTCCAGCGCATGGCCCGGCGCAATGCAATCGTCAAGAATCTCTCCTCGGTGGAGACGCTTGGCTGCACAACTGTGATCTGTACGGACAAAACCGGAACGCTAACCCAGAACGTGATGTCGGTTACCGATCTTCTTGCTGGCGGCGAACTGTTTTCTGTCTCTGGAACCGGCTATGCGCCGAGCGGCGAACTGAAGGTCAAGGGACAAGCCATTTCGATCGATCGTCTGGATCGCAGGCCAGCGCTGCTGGAATTGTTACGTTGTGCATACGTTTGTAACAATGCCCATTTGCGTCGCGAAGGGGGCGAATGGAAATTGAGCGGAGATCCAACCGAGGGCGCCTTGATGGCCCTGGCGCTCAAGGGCGGAATGCAAGGCGCAAGGCAAAATCTCCGCCTGTTTCCCTTTGAATCGGTGCGCAAGCGCATGAGCGTTGTCGTCCGTTCGACGGCCGGCGATGGCGGCGCCATTGTATACGCCAAAGGCGCGCCGCTGGAGCTGCTGGAGCGCTGTGATCGCGCGTGGATGGAGTCGGGGGTCGAGATTTTGAAGGATGATTTGCGCGCCAAAATTCGAGAGCAAAATGATCGCTTTGCTGCCGAGGGCCTGCGCGTCCTGGCTCTGGCCTGTCGACAGGATTCCGCTGCCGAAGGAATGACGGACAGTCAAGAGGACGCAGAATCGCGTCTTATTTTTCTTGGACTGGCCGCAATTCGCGATCCGGTGCGACCGCAGGTCGCTGAGGCCATCGCCGCCTGTCACCAGGCGGGCATTCGCATTGTAATGATCACCGGCGACTATGCGCGCACAGCGGAAAGCATTGGCCAGCAAATCGCAATGAATCTGACGTCCTCCGGCCGCAGCTATTCTGGATCTGAGCTTGCCGAACTGACTGACGCCGACCTGGCGCAACTGCTGGCGCAGGGCGACAGCATCTTTGCGCGGGTCAGTCCCGAACAGAAATTGAGAATCGTAAACATATTGCGCGAAGCTGGAGAGATCGTTGCGGTCACCGGCGACGGCGTAAATGATGCGCCGGCTTTGAAACGGGCGCACATTGGCATCGCCATGGGCAAGCGAGGCAGCGACGTTGCGCGAGAAGCCGCGCATATGGTACTGGCCGACGATAACTTTAGCTCGATCGTCGCTGCCATCGAGGAGGGCCGCGCTATCTTTCGTAACATCCGTCGTTTCATCGCCTATGTCCTGAATTCAAATCCGCAAGAGATGGCGCCCTACATTCTGTGGATGCTATTTCCTGGAACGCCGCTGGCCATGACTGTCATGGGCGTCCTGGCAGTGGATGTTGGCACCGATTTGTTGCCCGCCATGGGCCTTGGCGTCGAACCGCCTGAAAGCGACGTGATGCGGCGTCCGCCGCGCAAACAAAACGAACGTTTGCTAAGTATCGGCTTAATATTGAAAAGCTATCTGATTCGCGGATCAATTTTGACCGCCGCCTGCTACGGGGCGTACCTGTTTTTTGGCTGGTCGCAAGGGCTTTTTTCGGACGGCATTTCGCTGCTGTCAATGCCGGCCTCGCCGGAGGGCCTGGACATGAGCAAAGCCAGTCCCGCTTACCTGATGAGCCTCAGCGCCTTCTTTATTCCTACGGTCACGACGCAAATCGTAAACGTACTCTGTAAACGATCTGACACGCGTTCGCTATTTGATCGCAATTTCTTGGCCGAATCGCGCCGTGCGTCGATGCTTCAGTCGCTCCGGCGAACTCGATTGCCTGGCCGCTACCCGCGTTTGCTGCGAGCGTCCGCGCAACGCATCGTGATTGCTCTGTCCTCGACGTTGGAGAAGCACTGGATCTGGATGAATCTGGTTTCAAATCCGTTGATTACTGTCGGAATCTTTTTTGAAGTGCTTTTTCTGGTTTGCCTGGTCTACACTCCCCTGAACACAATCTACTATTTTGCTCCCGCGCCGTGGAGCGTGTTCGTGGCCGCCCTTGCCGGACCGCTGCTATTGTTGCTCTTCGATGAAGGAATCAAGTTTCTGCGCCGACGCGGATGGCGTATGCGATTGGTTTCGGAAGACGACGGGTGATCGGGGTCTGCGATCAGGCGGGGCGGCGTCCGCGTCGGCGAGCCTTCTGCAGGCCGGGGCGGCGGGGGCGTTCGGGTTTTTGCAACGAACTCTCTTTGCGTTCCGCCGCCTCTTTCCAGGCTTTTTCCTGACGTCGCAGCCATTCGCTGAGCGCACGCAGCGCCGCGCTGCGCAAGGCAAGGCGTCGATAAGCGCCCTGGGCTCGCCGTTCAATCCAGCCGCACTGTTCGAGGATGCGCAAATGCCGCGAGAGCGCCGGCGCCGAAATAGGGCGTGGAGTGCGCAGGTCGCCGACCGTGCAGGGGCCGCGCGAGAGCTGCTCAACCACGCTTCGTCGGGTGGGGTCGCCAAGGGCGCTGAAGAGTCGATCCAGGTTGCTCATGGTGCAAATATGTTAATTAACGAAATGGCAAACAATGCAGGCCTGTCAAGTCCGTCGGCTGGCGTAGTTTGGCTGCTCGAAACCCCCTGTTCGGGGGGCGCCCGGACCTTGTTTGTCATTGCTTGATGGCCCGGTGCAATCGAGTTGTGGGCTATGATGCGCGTTATCCGGACCGGCCCTTTGCTGTTCCTGCTGGGCAGCGCACTCTATTTGCCTGGCTGCTTCGCCGAAACCAGGTCGGTCCCGAAGGCCCAGAACGGCCTTCTGGACCTGCGAAATTTCGATTTTGCCAGCGCCGGTGAAGTATACCTCAACGGCGAGTGGGAGTTTTTCTGGAATCAGCTGCCGGATGAGGACGGCCGCGGTCTGCGCGGAGAAGATCTCATAGTTGCGCCGGGCGGCTGGAACGGTCACACGGCAGAGGGTCGCACACTGGATGGAATGGGCACGGCAACGTATCGATTGCGCGTTCTCCTGCCCGCCAATGCGCCGCAACTGGCGCTCAATCTCGGACAGCAGCATTCAGCCTATCGCGCCTGGGTCAACGGTCATCCTCTTGCCGGCAGCGGCAGAGTAAGCCTCGATCCGGCGCAGGTCTTGCCGGAGTACGCGCAGCACATTCTCGATTTGCCGCGCGAGGGCGAACTGGAGCTCGTTCTGGCCATCAGCAACCAGAACCAGCGGCGCGGCGGGTTCCTTACACGCATCGCCGTGGGCGAAAGCCGCTGGCTCCACGCTTCGCACGACCGTCGCAGTTTGTTGGAAGCCTTCAATATTGGCGCGCTCTTGATTATGGGGCTCTACCATCTGGGGCTGTTTATTTACCGTCGCAAGGACCAGGCGGCGATCTACTTTACCGCGCTTTGCTTTGTGGTGCTGGTCCGAATCATGTGCACCGGCGAGCAGATGATTGACCTGATCATCCCTGGCTTCCCCTGGAAGTGGAAGATCACCGGCGAGTACCTTGGCTTCTATGCGGGATTGCCAGCCTTCATGCTTTATACCTACTATCTTTTTCCGAAGGAATTCGATCGCTGGATTTTTCGAACCTTGACCGCGATTGGCGTGATCAGCGCTCTGGCGGTACTCCTGACGCCTGCGACTGTATTTACGCATACCCTGAATGCCTTTCAGGTGATTGCCGTCGTGGGTATGATCTACATTGTTTTCATACAGGTGCAGGCGGTCCGCCGCCAGCGGCTTGGCGCACGGATGAGCCTGGCCGGATCCATTGTCTTCTTTGCCACAGTAGCGCACGATATTGTATTTACAACCTATGCCATTGGTTTCGGTCACCTGGCTTCCTTTGGCCTGGTTGCATTTATCGCTGCGCAGTCCGCGGCGCTATCACGTCGGTTTGCTCTTGCTCTGGAGACCTCGGAAGAGCTTACTGAAAATCTTGAGCGTAACGTGCTGCATCGTACTCAAGAATTGGCGGCGGAGCGCGATCGCGCTTCTATGGCTCAATCCGAGGCTGATGAAGCCCGAAAAACTGCGGAGTATGAGCGCCGGGCGGCGGAGAAACTTGCGGAAATCTCGCGCGTACTGAACGAAACCACCGATCTGGAACTGGTCACAAAGCTGGTTTTTGATCACCTGGGACAGGAGTACGGTCTGGAGGCTTGCTTTCTGGTGGCGCCGCAGCCAGGCAGCAATGCGCTGGCGACCGTCAGCCATTCGGAGATTACGGCCGAGCAAAAGGCGGTCACCCGGCAGTTCCGAATTCCTGCTGGCGAAGGCGGCGGCATCGTCCGTCGCGCCTTTGAACGCGGCAAGCCGCTCTACGTGCAGGTCAACGGCAAGCGCGACATATTCAAGCGCGACTATCCCGGCATCGAATATGATCGACAGCTGGTTCTCGGCCTGGGCTTGCAATGGTTCTTGTTAATTCCGCTGGTGGTGCGCAATGAAAGCATTGGTCTGGTGCTGGCCACATCGTTTTCGGCGAAACTCGCCAATGGTCTGCGCCAGGATCAGATTCGCGAGGTCAGCTCCTTTGCCGATCAGATTGCCGGCGCGATTCATTCCACCAACCTTTTCAATGAAGTATTGCGCAGCCGCCTGGATGCTCAGGACCTGGCTGACATCGCTCGCCGAGCAAATGAAACGGAAAACCTGGACAGCACTCTGGCGGCTGCAGTAGAGCTTTTTACGCGGCGATTGCAGGCCGCTTCGCTTTCGCTGTTCTTGCTTGATGAAGAAGGCAAACAAATCAAGCTGCGTGCAGCGTACCTGGATGGCAAAGCGATCAATCCGGCGTCGCTGCCCCCGGTATTGCAGAGCTTGCCCATGCGTCGCACCAGCGGCAGCGTCTATAGAACCCTGAAACTTGGCCGCCAATTTGCCATAGAGATGGCTGACTTCAAGCAGCTGATCGCGCTGTCGCCGGTGGATTCGACCTTTGTCGGACAGTTTAAGCTTACATGGGCGGTTCATACTCCGATTGCAGTCAACGGTAAGACGATTGGCGTCTTTTCGACAACCGGACGCAGCGCGCGCCTTCCGGATCTTGCCAACCAGCAATTCATGGAACGAGCCCTGGCGCAGGTGGCAGGGGCGGTGCGCACCCAGGATCTGCTGGAACAAACGGCTGTGGCCCGTGCGGCGGCTGAGCGGGAGCGCGAGCATTCTGAGATTCTGGCAGCGCTGGCGCGCGAATCCAACCGCGCCCTTGATCTGGACGCCATCGTTTCCCTGGTAGCAGAGATTCTCGGACAGCGCTACGGGGCCACCGTCTTTGGTCTGGCGGTTACTAACCGCGAGCAGGGCGTGCTGCGCATCCAGAGCATGTTCCTGCATGGCCAGCGCGGCGATCTGGCCACGCTTCCCCAGCTCTTGCGCGAAATTCCGCTGGGGCCCAGGAGCGGCACTATCTATCGCAGCTTTCAGCGCAAACGCGTTTTTCATATCGACCATATCAATCGTCAATGGCTGGAGAGTTCGCCAGTTGATAAGGCCTTCATCGAATTCAGTGGAGCAAACTGGATTGTCCATCTCCCGATCTTGCTGGCCGGCGAAGTGGAAGGCATTCTGTTGATGGGCGGCGCGCAGCGGGGGCATATGAATCGCGCGGAGCTGGAATTTTGTACAAGGATTGGCGATCAGGTAGCGGGCGCTGTACATGCCACCAGATTGCTGCACGACACACAGCTGGCGCAGATTGCCTCGGAAGCGGCGCGCGCTGAATCGGATCGATTGTTAACGAATATCTTGCCGGTGCGTGTGGCAGATGAACTCAAGCGCGAGGGGCGCGTCGCGCCTCATCTCTATGATTCCGTTTCAGTGCTGTTCACGGATTTTGTCGGCTTTACCGCAATGACCGAGCGACTGCGGCCGGGAGAGCTGATTGCCGAACTGGACGGCTGCTTCAGTCAATTCGACGAAGTCGTCAAACGCAACTCGCTGGAGAAGTTGAAGACTATCGGCGATGCCTACATGTGCGCCGGCGGGTTGCCGACGCCGAACAGAACGCACCCGGTGGACACCGTTCTGGCCGCCCTGGAGTTCCGGGCTTTGATGCGCCAGGCGGCGGAAATCAAAAACGCCCTTGGCATGGAGTTCTGGCGCCTTCGAATTGGAATTCACTCAGGGCCGGTGACCGCAGGCGTAGTTGGCAATTCCAAATTTGCCTACGATATCTGGGGCGATACGGTCAATACCGCCAGTCGCATGGAATCTTCGGGGGAACCCGGCGAGGTCAACATATCCGGCGCCACATACTCGCTGGTGAAGGATTTTTTCATTTGCGAACCGCGCGGCCGCGTCAAGGCCAAGGGCAAGGGCGATGTCGAAATGTTTTTCGTTCGCGGCATCAGGCCTGACCTGGCTCAGGACCGGGAAGGCGCCGCGCCAAACGTTCGCTTTCAAGAACTGCGCGCCGCATTGAATCCGGAAGCAATGGCGACCGGCTCGCGCAATGGACTCTCGTCTCAGCGATTGAGCGGCGCGGACCGGAGTCACCGCGAAGGATGGTAAACATGTCGGGCCCGGTTCAATATACGGTCGGGATTGTTGAAAATGACGAACTATTTAGAGAGGAATTGCGCCGTCGCCTGGCGCAGATCCCCGAGGTGCGCCAGATTTGCGAATGGCCGTCCGCCGAACAGTTTTTGCGCGACCCTCTACATCGTAATGTCGAGATCCTTCTACTGGACATCATGCTGTCAGGAATCAGCGGCATACAATTGGTAAGCGAACTCAGTCGCCTGTATCCGGAAATGCGCGTAGTCATGGTTACAAACATGCACTCCGATTCGATGGTCTTTGAGTCGATCAAAGGCGGGGCCTTGGGCTATATTCTGAAGTCAGAGCTGGGCGATCTGGGCGCAGCGCTGCGTATCGTTTCCGACGGCGGCGCCCTGATTACGCCAACGATCGCGTTGCGCGTGTTTTCCAGTTTCAGGCGAAGTTCGGAGGAATCCGAGGTGGAACTCACCGATCGCGAGCGGCAGGTGTTGCAACTCATGGTGAAAGGAAAGACGATCCAATCAGTGGCAACCTTCCTTCAGTTGAGCGAACACACCGTGCATGGCTATGTGAAATCGATTTACAAGAAGCTGAAGGTACACAATCGAGCGCAGCTGGCAACCCGCGCCCATGAACTATCCTTGCTCTAGCAGCTTACTTCCCCCGCGGCCTGATGAACGCCGCAATCGGCGATCAAGCCGCGGCTGGCTCTGGTCCGCGGTTCTAAACGCTTCTGGCATCCTGTTGTGCTTCTTGCTTTTGGCCTGCCGGGCCGGCGAAAACGATACGATGCAACCTGCGGCCGCACTGCCGCCGCGCAGCATATCGCTCCAGGAACTCAACCAGTTCTTCGGAGTCTCGCTGGAGGGTCCCTGGGAAATGTACTGGGGTCGATATGTTTCACAGGAGGAGTTGGTCTCGCCGCATGCGCCGCTGCCGGATGCAATTCTGGCGCACTTACATGGCTGGTCTGGTATGAAGATCCGCGGCAAGCGGCTCGGTTCCTTTGGTCGCGCGACTTATCGCATGCGCCTTGCGCTCCCCGATAGTGATTTGCCTCTTGGATTGCGGCTGGTGCACCAGACAAGTTGTGCGCGACTGTTCAACAATGGCCAATTAGTTGCCGAACAGGGATTCTCCGCGCCTGACGATCGGTCGTGCCATCCCGATCGTCAGGATCTGGCAGGCTTCTTTCAAAATGAATCCAGGAATGTAGATCTAATCCTGTATGTTGAAAACGATGCAGTCTACAATGGCGGTGCGCGCGGCCAGTTGCTCTTTGGCCGGGCTGCCGTGGTGCGCCGACAGACGGCGATCACTACCGCCATCGAACTGACCGCGTTCGGTATGATTGTTGGCGCCGGAATCTACCACGTTCTCTTTTTTCTGCTTCATCGTAAAGAATATGCCTTTTTGTTTTTTGGCGTCGTCTGCTTCTTACTGTCTGCGCGAATTCCGTTTGTGGGCACCAAGATTGCTTCTGAAATCTGGCCCCATCTGGGCTGGGAAGCAGCAGCGCGCATACTTGCCACCCTGAACATTCTGGCGCCGCCAGTGGCGATTGCCGTCTGGCGAAGCCTGTTCCCAGACGCAGTGCGCTGGCGAACCATCGTTGGGTTTTCTATCGCCGGCGCCCTGGGCTGCCTGCTGCATCTGGGCAATCTCCACTTTCTTACAGTGGGCCATACAATCTATGTATCAATTATGTTTCCCGCAATGTCCGCATACATGTTGCTGGTCGCAGTTCCCAGAATTCGTCGGGGAACGGCTAACATGCTGATGGCGGCGGGAGTCGCGCTGCTGGCGGCCATTGGCAGCTTCGCCTTTTTCCAAAACTGGCGCGGCGGGGCGCCGGCGACTACAGTACTGGCCGCCTTCATTCTCTTCGTCTTTTTTCAGACCATTGCCATGGCCCGCTACCACGTGGATGCGGTGCAATCGCGAAGCGCGCTGAGCAGCGCATTGCGTGATAGCGAAGAGACCGTGGCGACGCAGCGCGAGGAGCTGCAGGTTGCCCTGCATGACCATCTTGGCGGCGCATTGACCGATCTTCAAATTCACACGGAGCGGCAGATCAGCGTTGCGTCGCCGACCCATAGCGAGGCGCTGGAAGGCATTCGACAGCGCATCGTCGACGCTGTACGCATGTTTCGGTCACAGCTGCTCTTCATGGAGGATCTCTCGCTGTCGACGCGCGAAACTCTGCCCGGCATTCAGATGAATCTTTTACGCCGCTATGCCGACGCCGGCCGGGAGCTGGAATTTGAGGCCGATCTGACGGCTGCGGAACTGCTGCGCGGCCCTTCCGCCAGTTTCAATGCCCGACGCACCCTGGATCTATTTTTTCTCTTCAACGAACTCTGTACCAATGACCTGAAGCACGGTCGGGGCGAATCCAGCTGGAACATCCGCGTGCTGGACCAGATGCTCTTGATTGAGCAGGCCAATGAGTCCAGCGCCGGCGAGCCGGTCGAAAATGACGCGCCGCGTCGCGCGGCAGAACGCGCCGCGCGACTGGCCGGCCGATTGCAGTCCTGGCGCAGCGGCGACCGCTTTTGCGTACGCGTTATACTGCCGCTGCGCGCAATCTGACGCCCCGATCAGATTGACGGCATCGATTCTATGTAGTCAGTCTGGCATCGAATCCAGTTGAGGTGCGAAAAGTTCCATGCTTTCGCTCTTGCCGGGAAGCTGTACAAAGCCAATGCTCTGAATGCTGTAGTCCTGGCGCAGGCGCCGCCGAACGCGATCCGATAGCAGAATGCGCCGATTGCCATCGCGGCTTGCCTTCTCGATGCGCGAGGCAACGTTGACTCCGTCGCCAAAAGCCGTGTAGTCGATGCGTTCGGGGCTGCCAAAAGCGCCCACGATCACCACGTCGCTGTGCAGGCCGATCCCGTACTCAATTTCCGGAAGGCCAATCATCGCATTCTCTTGATTGAATTCCAGCAGCGCACGGTCAATGCCGCATGCAGTCTGCATCGCGCGATCAGCATCATCCTGCTGACTGATTGGCGCGCCAAAGAAGAACATGACGCCATCGCCCAGATACTTGTCCAGCGTGCCGCCGCGCCCCAGTATTTCCTCGGTGATTGCCGAAAAGTAGCGATTCATAAATGGCTGCAGCATTTCTGGCGGCATTCGCTCACAGAGGGCAGTAAATCCGCGAATGTCCACAAAGCCGATGCAGAGCTCCAGGCGGCGACCTTCGCTGACGGCGCGCATATCGCCGCTCACTAACTTCTCCACCAGCTCCGGCTGCAGGAAGCGAGAAAGCAAGGATCGTTCCGCTTCCAGGCGTTGCTTTTCGGCAGTGGCCTCGACGGTGTCCAGAGCCATAATGTTGACGAAGCGAACAGTCAGATAGCACAGCAGTCCGGCGGCCAGGATGTAGAAGCTGCGCAACAAAAACGAACTGACCTGAATGGCGGGAAGTATTGCCGCGCCTGGCGCCGCGCGAATCTCCGGATAGTAGAAGGCCCAGAGTGCCGTATAGGAAAGCGCCGACCAAAGCGCCGCGGCCAGCGTCAACTGGGTTGAAAGCCTGGTCGATACGGCGGCAACATAGACGGCAAAGAGCAAGATGGCGGCGCTGGAATGCAGGTAGTAAGGAGAACCCATCCACGCGCCGGCAGCGAGGCTCAGCGTCAGGCCTGCGCCGTCCGCTGCCACTGAGAAATTTGGCATCCAGGTCTGGAATTGGCCGCGCCCAATCAAGAGTAGAACTGCGGCGCTGTAGAGCAGGCCGAGGCCCATCAGGCCAAACTGCAGCAGTTCAAATGGGCGTGCGCCGTCGCCGCGTTCCAGAATCAATGCTGCCACCAGCGGAATCACGCCTGCCAGCGCCGCCAGACGAATCCAGGCGGCAATGCGCTCCGATTGCTCGGCGCGCAAGCGATAGAGCGCCCCCATCCGCTCTCGCAAATACGCTGCGTTCTTTGCCATCGTTCCGCCGCGCCGCGCGCCGCAGTCTGTTAGAAGCGACGCAGCGAGTAGGTCATTTCCATCATCAGTCGATCGAGGCTGGCGCCGCCGATAACGATCTGATAGATCGCCCAGACAATCGGATACTCCTCCGCCGAAAGATGAACCAGACCTGGCAGATACTTCAGTCCAAAGAGACCGGCTGATTTGCTTTCCGGTTTGGTTCGTCCGTAGATGAAGTCGTGGCCGTACTGCCGGTCGTGCGCATCCTGACCGAAGCAGCTGAGCATTAGATCGGTCATGCCACTGAGTCCGTCGAAGGTGCTTTCCATTCCTCCCAGGCGCACGCCGATGGCGCGCAGCTCGCGGAAGATGCGATTGGAAAGGTGGAAGAGTGAGTTGTCCGA
>JAIBBN010000025.1 GCA_019694655.1 Leptospirales bacterium | reverse complement strand
CTGCCAGCGGAACTGCTGCGGGTATCAATGCCGGCTTACAACTGGCAGTGCAGGCGGGAGCTCTGGCGCAGACGGCGCAGGCATTGCAGTATGCGTCGGCCTTCGCCGGCGGCGCAGGTGCACTGTACAGCGCAGGCGCACAGTATGATGCACATGGCAATTACACCGGCTGGAAGTTTGACGGAAATCAGGGAGCGCTCTCCGCGCTTGGCTATGCCTTGAACGGTGCAATACCCGGCGAAGGCAACTGGTACAACGATGGTCTTCTCGGCAGCGGCTTTGGTCTGACGGGCGATGCGAAGGCGCTGGCCAGCAGCTTCACCACGACAGCGGCCAACACCTTCATCCAGGAATACAAATTCACCCATGGTCACCGGAACAACTACCTGAATCTGACAGCTGCTGGACCGGAGGCTCTGGGCAATCTTGTGGCGCTGGCAATGAACAGTGCGCCAGTGCGCTCTACTATTGAGGAGAGTATACTGACGCTGGCAGAACGATATTCGCCCACAGGACGCGAAGGCAGTGCGGCGGTTCTTCTGGCGGCTGTTGCCAGCGGAGGACGGCGGCGTGAAGACGGCAGTGTGGATACAAGCGGGCTGCAGGGAGATCTGGCGCGACGCATTCGATTGGCTTACGGAGCAGGCGGCATCTTTGGCAAAAAGTCTGATGCCAATGGCCGACGCGCACGCGCCTTTGAAGATGCAGTCAAAGCAGAACTCAGTCGACCGGGCGGCATGACGCCAGAGGGACTCGAAGCGACGCTGAGCCGACTGGGGCTGGAACCCCAGCAGCTGTTCACATCCGACGTCAACGCCGGCATGCGCTATCTGCAGAACTGGAGACCGCCAGCGCCGGTGGTTGCGCCTTCTCCCGGACAGGCAGGGTTCATCGGGCCGCTCAGCGCCAATCAAGCAGTTGCATATGGCGCCGGCGAACTACGAATGCAGGCGGCGGTTCAACTGGCGCAACGCGCCACCGATGCACACTTCAACGGCGCCGGCCGACGATTGCATGAAACAGAGTATTTCCGGGAGCAACTGGCCTCGCTGGTTGGCGAACGTGACGCCGATCGTTTTCTCACGACTCGAAGTGCCGAGGGCAATCGAGCTGTGTCGGACGGATTTGCTGGTTCATGGGCGACGTATCCCGGTCGCTTTGTTGGCGATATTCTGGATAATCCCTTTTTATCCGGTCCGATCTATCCATTGCTGGGCGTGGGCGATCGGGTGCGGGGGTGGATCAACGGCGCGCTTGGCGTGGATGACGTGCTTCCATCTGACAGGGACGCCTACGATGCGCGAAGGCTGGGTTATGGCGATGATGCTGCGGCTCTGGTCGGGCAACGTGCAGGTTATACTTCGCGGAATCTGAACCTCGGCGCCTTTGGCGGGCGTGCAACGCAGTTCATTGCGGAGATAGCCGCAGGCATGGGTTTCGAGTCCATAGTCGCGCGCCTGGGGAGCGCCGCGCCGCGGCTGGCCAGGGCTGCGGCCAATGAAGCAGCAGCGGCCGCCGCAGCCGAACATTCTGCCGGTCCGATCCGGGGCCTGCTGAATCGCCTATCAGATAGGGTGGTAGGGTCCAGCGATGATTTTGCCCGCGCCATGTTCGGTGAGGCCAGACTGGATGGACGGGCCGTGGAGGCGGCAAGGGCGGCCAATAGTGCGACACGACCTTTTGGTCGCGGACCCGCTTTCGATCTTCACAGTGAGCAAGGCGTTGTTAATGCGATAAATCATAACGCTGACGTCGCAACTGCTCTCACTCGTCGCGCACTCAGTCGTGGACGAATCAACTCTGGTGCTTCACCTTTCGGGACGAGAGCCCATTCGTATTTCGAAAAGCTCAATAATCGGCTGAATCGCCGCATGGTCGATTCGGGAAGCAGCTTTCGATTGCGTGCAGAGGTTTTCCGAGACGCGATGGGTCGCGATGTTTCGCGACGAGCTGCAGGTTCGATCGGTGCTGACGCATTGCTTCTCAACACAAGAGACTCGACGTTCAAGCGGGTCTTTGATCTAAAGACATATGGGACTACGCAGTACCCGATTTCAGGCAGCAGGCAACAGCTATTCTGGAAGAGGTTTCAAGCCTTTGCAGAAGAAATATATAGGCGAAGATAAATGAACGAAGCGGAATTTGACAAACTTGCCAATGAATTGTTCGGCGACGCTCTGCTGCCGCACGGGTTCACGTCAGAGGGGTCTCGTTTTTGCACTTTTCATCGAAAGGCTAAGGCTAACGAAGACGTGCACCATTTAATCATGCCGGACATAGGCTCAAGAGGCGTGTGGTACGACATAAAGGTAGCTGCCGTTTCTCCGAAGCTGGACCCATTGTTTGATAAAAAGTTTCCTGATGAAATCGGCATGTTTACGAACAACCTGCTGAGTAAATACGATGGCGTAGGCATCACCCAGCAGCAGTTTAATTGCAAAACTGAAGAGAACTTCCGGCGTCTCTTTGAGAAAGACGTACGCCCGCTCCTGGAGAACCAAGCGATACCGTTTCTAGACAAGATACAAACAATAGGTGACCTTTTGCCGCTAATCACAATAGACTTTGTGCGGGGCTTGGCGCTGCATTCGATTGGAAAGAAAAAGGAAGCGGTTCCCTTGCTCGAGGCTGCAGTTGCACAATTTTCGGGAGAGAAAGACCCTGATTTGAAAGCGACCGTGCATCATATCGAAGAGATTCTGAAAGGATAAAAGACAAAGCGGTCGGCGCAATTTTTGCTGGGCTGCGTCCACGACGAGTTGCAGGGAGATCGTACGGGGCTGCGTCCACGACGAGTTGCAGGGGGACCGTACGCATTTGCGTACGGTTTCTGAAGAGCATGACCAGGGCTAACTCAAAGACGAGAACAGGCGGCGAAGCCGCCTGTCTATCCGCCGATCAGACTTTCGGCGGCGTTCTACTCCTGCAATGCAGCAGTGTGGGCGGAAATCACTTGAGTTTTACAGGCCCTGCAATCGAATTTTTGGTTCTCTTCGATGCGCAGAGCGCGCGCTGCTACAATTCTGGCGGAGAACCGACCGCGATCGGGAATTTCTCCGTGAAAGGCCTGCAGCGGTCGCGTACCGTGGAGAGATCCGTGGCAACGACTGTTGTAGTCCTTGACTGCATCATCAATGGCTTCCTGCAACCCAGCCAGAGTTGTGAAGACACGGCCTTGAATGTACTGCCCTTTCAACATGCGATGGATGGCTTCGGCCATGGAGTTCGAGAAGGTTATGTCCTTCTGGGCCACCAGCCGACGAACACGATCGGGAGCGCTGTCTGTCAGTTCAGCAAGTTCTCCTTTGTTTTCGGAGCCGTCATCGACAATGAGATCAACAGGCGAAGCGAGAATCGCTGCATGGCGGTCGAGAACGCCTTCGAGGATCGAGCGCCAGAGCGTGGCGGATGCCGAGAAGCTGGCTACAGCAGCCAGAATGCATCTGGAGAAGTTGTCCATCAGGACATGCACATGCACCATGCGGTGATCGCTCAAGAACAGGCGCGTGACATCGGCATGCAGGATTTGACCCGGCGATTCTGCTCGAATCCCGATCGGGCTTTTCCGGCGGAAGCTCCTGAATACCCGGGAAAGACCGAGTGCGCGACAGTGTCTGTAGAATGCAGATTTTCCGCAGTAGAGAGCGCCATCCTCCAGCATCTGGAAGTAGATGGAAATGAGCGGCCAGCACTTGAATGCTGGATTGTGCGCGTAGCGCACAATCGCCTGCTCTTCGGATCGAGCCAGTTGCAGCGGGTTTCTGATTCTACAGAGTCCATAGATCGAGGATTTGCAGGCTTCGATGTGGCGCTGCCAGTGACGGATCTGCTGCGAGGTGATGCCGAGCGAACGGAGATACAGGGCTCGGACACTGCCGCAGAGCCGCTGCGCCCTGCTTACAATCCTGGCCCTGGCTCTGGCCAGTCGCTGTTTGGCGCCCTTAAAGGAATAGAGCGCCTGCCTGAGTATGCGATTGGCTGCCAGCAATGCGCGAATGATCCGGTAAAGCTCCGGGCGAGCAAGGGCTTCTTTGATGGTCTCCAGCCTCTGGTTTGCGCCGCCGACTCCAGGCAATTGAATGAGTTTTCCGAAATCCTGGCTGCGCCATCTGGCGCGGGTGCTGCGTGGAATGGATCGGCGCGCAGGCGGCGGGAGCAGTCCCGCCGCACAGGCGATCTTGATGTCGCTGTGGTAGCATTGTTGCACGAAGCAAAGACGGTTTCAGGAACAGTGCCGGGAAATTTGGAGAAAACGAGAGCAGTCTCTGCGAGAAAATGTGAAAATTTCACGAACGCTGCACAGAGAGCAGCTTCTGGGAGTTATTCCGCATTGGACAGAAGAGAAAACTTCAATTTTCTCTTGCACAACTGAATCGATATTCTTGAATGTTTAAGAATTCATGCGCACAAAAACTGCGTATGTTCTTTAACAGGACCCGCAGACTGGCGAATAGCCGGGAAGCGGAGAGTAGAGCAAAAGGACGGAGTAGATTCGTGTGCGGGACAGGCATGGCCTCCGACCGCGGCGAAGCATCCGGGAGGACAGGCAATTCCGCAGACAGTCTGCGGAATTGAAAAATCACGACCGCGCCCCTGCGCGAGGGACGCGAAGGGTGCGAAGCAGACCCAGCCCTCGCGTTGCGAGAGGCTGGGGCCGAGCGAATAGCGAGCCCGCAGCGGCCCGACCCGAGCGCAGCGAGGGGCGCGCCCATACAGAGAGCGGCGCAACGCGCCGCCGGAAGCGAGACCCTGGCTCGCTTCCGGCAGAAAGGCCAGAACGTTAGTCTGGCCGAAACTCAGCGAGAAAGCACACACTGAGACGCGAGCCAGGAGTGGCGAGCGCGTCCAGAGGCTCGGGCACGGATGCCCGCGCCTCTGGACCAGTGTGTGCTGAATCGCCAACGGCTATGTGTCGTATGATGTGGATGGCAAGTTTGATCAGTTCAAGAAAGATCTCTCGAATGAAGAGTTCAATTTCGCGAATTTGCAGAGCATACTGGATTCTCTTTCCACGAAGTCAGAAGTGGAGATCGAGAGCTTCTTTCACGTTGCCAACCTGAAGCTGACACGAGTCTTCGAGAAGGTAATGGGCGTTGGCACGGGACAGCAACGCGAGACTGCCCGCGATGCTAACACCATTGGCGATTTCGGCATCTGGGCTGGAGCGGCGCCGGGGCAGGATAAGGGAGTAGCGAATATCAATCAGGTTTTTGATCAACTGCATCCGGATGATCAAAAGCGCATTCTGGACACCGGTTTTCCCAGGGAATACTGGGGTCTCTTCGACGGATTCGGAGAGTTGGGCGCGGCAGGGGCAAGACCCTCGAACATCATCAGCGGCTTTTATGTGCAGCTGCAACTGGCCAAGATCTACCAGGGCTACAAGCAGAGCCAGAGCATTGAGCGAGCGGGGTATGTAGATCCGGTTATTGCCACGATCAATCGCGTCAATCCAGTGTACCTTACGGCAAACGCTGTGGCCCAGACCGAGATCAATGTGCAGGTGCACGGCAAGGATCGCAACGCACAGATGGGCGTACAGACTCTGGCGGCAGTGGATTCCTTTATGGAAACCGCCGGTCCGGTGGTTTCCTTTTTCAATCCGGCTGCGGGTCTGCTGATGATTGCAGCAGGAGCTGCGATTCACACGGATACGGAGAACGGAACTTACAGCGTCAGTTACAACGACAGGGAATGGACGGAGGTCGGGCTTTCGGCGGCGCTGGTAGGAGTGGCAGCGTGGGCCAAAGAAGCCGCTGCGGCCGCGAAGGCTGCCAAAGTGGCCAAGGGAGTGTCGGAAGCGGCGCGGGTCGCCGAGCTTGCACAGACGACTCTGAGGACAGCACAGATTGCCAAACAGGCATTTCAGGCCGGCGCACAGTATGATGCTCGCGGCAACTACGAAGGCTGGGGCTGGAGCGACACCGGCTTTGCCGCTTTTGGCGTCGGTCTGCTGGTAGGAGAGTTGGGACCGGAGGGAGCGGAGGGCGCGTTTGCCGGCACACTGGCTTCGAATGCGACGACTGCCTTCATCCAGGAATACAAGTTCACTCATGGCCACCAGAACAACTATCTGGCCTTCAACCGCGGCAGCGGCGCCGAGCTTGGCGCGCTGATTGGCACGGCGTTTAATGCAGGTCATGCCGAGCAGAGCTGGCAGCAGAAGCAGCGTCTGCAACGGGCGCAGGAAGTACAGCAGCAGCTGGAATTCCAGGAAATGGCAAAGCAGGCCAGAGAGGCAGGGCTTGCACAGCTTGCCGCTGCATTGACGGCTGCGGCGGTGCGGCCGGGACAGGATGGCAGAGAACAGGCTTTCGCTGCATTGACCAACGCGCGCATTCAATTTCTGCGCAAGTATGGTCACGATAGCTTCACCGATCTGGAAAACGACTTCACCAGCGGCGAAGCGGGCAGTCTCTACAATCGGCAGACGATAGCAGACACGGATCGTTTTCTGCAACAGGGCGCGCTACTGGGCTTTGATATGAACCGCATGATGCGGACCACGCTGATGGGCCGCATGAAGCTGGAGGGTAACACCGAGGCGCAGATCAATGCGATGTATGGAGCGGGCAGTTCGCAGGCCAGGGCTTATCAAGATTTTATTAGAGGCCCGGAACTGGCGCCCTATATGGTACAGGCAATTGAGTACGATCTGCGCAGAACCACAGAGCGCTACATTGCGAATAGCGCCGGCATTGGCGCGGTCGGCTTCCGAAGCGATGCGACGGATATGGCACAGGCCCATGCACTGCGCCAGGTTACTGAACGCTGGGGCGCCGGCGCGATGGAGGTGCTTGAGAACTTTAAAAGAAACCGTGCGGAAGACTACGCCTCTCTGCTTCATGGTTTGGATCGCGGGGAATCATTCAACAGCGCCTCTTTCCTGACATCCGCTGAACTGGAGCTTTATGACGATGTCCTGAATCCATTGCGCAGCATGGGACGGAAAGCTACGCTGGCCGGCTTTTTTCTGAACTACAAGGATCCTCCGAATATCAGCAGCGAGGCGCTGGGTCGAGTGATGGTCGGATTGATATGGAACCACGTAGTTTCGGCTCCGGTGGAGCGCTTTGTTCAGTCGCGGAGGGAGGCGGCCCGGCATACCGTAGAGGAATACTACCGTCGTGAATTCGGGGCATCAGCGAATGATATGGAGGCAATTGGCTACTGGGGCGGCGCACCGATAGGAGAACAACAGTCGGCTCATCTGGGCCAGGCTGCCTACTATTCCGCCCTAACACTTGCAAGTCTTGTAGGGGCGGAGCAAATTGTTGCTGCGCGGGTAGCGGGTCTGGCTTCGCGGACATTTCGCGTGGCTGCCCGCGCGGGGGGTGCGATCGGCCGATTGGGAGCGCGCACAGTCGCATTCGGGAGGGAGCTTCGAGCCGGATTCAATTTCAGCGGCGCAGTCGGCGATGCAATGACCGACTTCTACGCAGCCACAAGGAGAGGAGGCGCTGGCTTTAGTGCTGCGGATGTTGCCGGGCTGGGAAGGAGGGGCCCCCAGGCTGCGGTGTTGGCTGAGAGTAACGCTCTCAAGAACCTATATTCACGGCCTGGAAATTATCGCGCGGGTGTGCGCGACACGGTTTGGGAGAACGCAATCGAATCCAGCACCGGCCGCGTTCGAGATCCAATGACCGGAAGGTTCATGTCGGAAACGCAGCCATGGGATATGGGCCACAAGCCAGGTTACGAGTTTAGAAAATTTGTTGAGAGCGCGCGACAGAGAGGCTTGACGAGGCAGCAATTTCTAGATGAATACAATCGAACCAGTCATTATAGGCCGGAATTACCGGCCTCAAATCGTTCACACTATCTCGAAGATTTTTCCGACACCTTCTTTTTAGATTAGCAATGAGCACAACTCCAACGTTACGAAACAAGCAAGTTGCAAAGTGGCTTTCCGCAGTCTTCGACGGGAAAGGGAAGCCACAGGTGCATCTATTCGGTGATGAAAAGAAGGAAAGTTCAGTCTTCATACTCACATGTCAAGACACCCCGCAGAAGGGAGTGAACACCTATGCAACAGTCAGCCTGTCAGACACGATACTTACGCACGATGGAAAGGAGCTGGGTTTGCGGGGGGAGATTATCGCGGTGTGCAGCGCGAAGACAAAAGGCATGGACAACGCGGTTGCTTCTGCGGCGTTCTACGTGATGAATTCTGGATATGAACTTTTTCCGGGCGCGATTTTTCCAGAAGCTCTCGTTGTTTCCGGCACATCGAAGCACTTGAAGCATTTTCTTTTCGCGGTGCCGTTTTTATGGGATAAGATCGAACCCCTCTATGTAGAATCGGTGCGCGTGGCCCCACTACTGGCAGTACCAATTTCCGATAATGAGATGGCTTTTGCTGTAGAGAAAGGTCCGCAGGAATTGGAGCGCCTTCTGGAAAGTTCGCAGGTTGACATCTATGATATTAGCAGGCCTTGCGCCGTTACAAAGTAAGCGCTTTTTCACCGGGCTGCGTCCACGGCGAGCTGCAGGCAAAGCGTACGGGGCTGCGTCCACGGGCCATTTCTCCGGATTTACAGGCCCTGCAATCGAATTCTTGGTTCTCTTCGATGCGCAGAGCGCGCGGGGCTGCGTCCACGGCGAGTTGCAGGCAAAGCGGGGCTGCGTGGCTGCGTCCACGACGAGTTGCAGGGAGACCGTACGCAAATGCGTACGGTATTTCAAGAGTATGACCAGGGCTAGCTCAAAGACCAGGGCAGGCGGCGAAGCCGCCTGCCTATCCCCCGATCGGACTTCTGAAGGCGATCTACTCCGGCGATACGCCGGAGGTTTCGGAAATCACTTGAGTTTTACAGGTCCTGCAATCGAATTTTCGGTTCTCGGCAATACGAATGGCCCGAGCTTCGACTATTCTGGCGGAGAACCGACAGCGATCGGGTATTTCTCCGTGAAAGGCCTGCAGAGGTCGTGTGCCGTGAAGAGATCCGTGGCAACGACTGTTGTAGTCCTTGACTGCATCATCAATGGCTTCCTGCAGTCCATCAAGAGTTGTGAAGACGCGCTCCTGAATGTACTGACCTTTCAGCATTCGATTTATAGCTTCAGCCATGGAGTTCGAGAAGGTTATGTCCTTCTGTGCGACCAGCCGACGAACACGATCGGGAGCGCTGTCTGTCAGTTCAGCAAGATCTCCTTTGTTTTCGGAACCATCGTCGACGATGAGATCAACAGGCGAAGCGAGAATCGCTGCATGGCGGTCAAGAACGCCTTCGAGGATCGAGCGCCAGAGCGTGGCGGATGCCGAGAGGCTGGCTACAGCAGCCAGAATGCATCTGGAGAAGTTGTCCATCAGGACATGCACATGCACCATGCGGTGATCGCTCAAGAACAGGCGCGTGACATCGGCATGCAGGATTTCTCCAGGCCTGCCTGCGCGAATGCCGATTGGATGCTTCCGGCGGAAGCTCCTGAATACCCGGGACAGACCGAGTGCGCGACAGTGTCTGTAGAAGGCAGATTTTCCGCAGTAGAGAGCGCCATCTTCCAGCATCTGGAAGTAGATGGAAATGAGCGGCCAGCACTTGAATTCTGGATTGTGCGCGTAGCGCACAATCGCCTGCTCTTCGGAGCGAGCCAGCTGCAGCGGGCTTCTGATTCTACAGAGTCCATAGATCGAGGATTTGCAGGCTTCGATGTGGCGCTGCCAGTGACGGATCTGCTGCGAGGTGGTGCCGAGCGAACGGAGATAAAGGGCTCGGACACTGCCGCAGAGCATTCCAGCGCGAGCGACAATTCGCGTTTTTTGCTTTGCCAGCCTGGCCACAGGAGGCTTCGCAAGCGAGTTATGTTAGGTTTCGACCGTCAGCGGTGCAATCTCACCGGCTTTACAGACATTGCAATCCGCCCGCTGATTGAGCCTGCATGCAAAGCATTGTCGGAATCGGCGCGACCGTCTATGGCGCTTCAGCGTGCGCCATAAAGGAACTAAATAGTATATAGATATCAACCTGCGACCGGTTGCTGTCGCAATCGATCGTAGATTTGATGCCCGGTCAAAAGCAGCATACCCAGTAGAAAGTACTCGGCAAGACGCACACCAAGAAATTCAATCATTGAAATCTGATCCACTGCCTCCTCGCCACGGTAACAGACAAACTGTTGCTGGATATCGGTGCGTTCAGGCAGCGGATGGCCGACTTGAATCGATCGATTCAGGCTGCTGCCTTCGGGACAGAATAGCAGCTCGAAGGGTTTGTTGTAGATCCAGTTGCCGGGTTGGTCGAGGGCCATGCCCATCAATGCGTAAAAGGCCAATGCCGCGCCGGAAAGCGACGCCGAGCGCACGCGTGCCACGCGGAATGCGACAACGCCGGCCGCCAGCAAGATGGCGCTCATGAAGCCTTCGATCGTACCGGCAGCGACCACAAAGAGAATTGGCACAGCAATTGCCAGAGCCACGCTGGCCAGCGCCAGCAGGGCAATCAGCGGCGCGGGCAATCGTTTTACGAGCGCGTAGGTTCGTGTAAGCAGGCTGGCATTGGCGGCTGGACGCATCGCTGCATCGCCCAGGAATTGACCGCATTTCAGACAGTAGCGCCCCTCGTCTGGATTTTGATGCTCGCAATGTGAACAGATTCGCATGACAAAGCGCGGCTCAGAAAATCCGGGACCTGTCAGAAATGTCGCGTCAATCGATTATTGATGCGGCAATCTTTGTATTTCAATACAGCTGCGCGGATTGGAGGAATTGGGTTTCTTTCGTTCGACGCACCGTCAGCGCCTCTGCAATTTCAGTCCACCTACCAGCCGGCGCGGTCGCCGCGCAACTGAATGCGCGGCTCGCTGGCCAATCGCAACAAGAACTCGCGCCAGATTCGATCCACAATCAGCCGCGTCTTGCGCGGCTCCGTCAGGTGGCGCAGCGAAAGCCGGATTGCGCCGTCGTGGTAGTCCACAAACACTGAAGGCGAAAGCGCGTTGTAGTGAATTGCATATTCCTCTTCCGAACTGCGAATGCGGCGATCCTCCTGGCTGACCTGCTCGATGCTCTCTTCTGCCACCCTCTGCAAAATCTGCGCCGCCCGCTGCCAGTCGCTGTCCAGCGTCAGCGGCGCATTGATCTCGTTCCAGTTGAAAGAAAACTCTTTGCTGGCATTGGACAGCGGCGTGCTGAATAGCAGCGCGTTGGGCACATGCACCACGCGTCCGGTGCTTTGACCGCCGCTCTCGCGCGGCAGCACCTCAATCATTGTAAAGCCAAGCAGGCGAATATCCAGGACGTCGCCAATGTAGTTGCCAATCGCCACGCGGTGTCCCACATTGAAGGGCCGCCGTACCAGAATGTAAAACCATCCGGCGCCGTTGAGGATGACTTCTTTCAAAACAATCAGCACGCCTGCGCCAAACAGACCGATGATCGTCAGCAAGCCTTCCAGCGAGGAGAGCCAGGCGGGGATCAGCATTGCGAAACTGAGCAATAGCGCAACGTAGAATGAAGTATTGCGCCAGCTTTGCAGTTCCAGACGGTCGCCGCGGTAGTGGCGACGCAGCAGGCGCAGCCCGACAAAGCGCAGCAGGGCAACCAGCGCCAGAACAACCGCCGAATAAACCAGCAAAGGCAGAAACTCGGGAATCTGCTGCGAGAGTCGGTTCAGCGCCGAGCGCGCCGCTTCGAGGACTTCATTGAGTGGATGCATCGTCTTCTTTTTTTATTGACCGGCGCTCAGGACGCCCTCGCGTTACTGCGCCAGAGGCGTCGGCAGCGACTTTGAGGCCGGCGCGGGGAAAGATCGATGCAAACAGTACGTCGGGCAAGTTTAATTCTCGCTGCGCTGGCGGCGCTGGCGCTGCTTCCGGGCTGCGGCTACAATACCATCCAGCGCAACGACGAGGCGGTCAAGGCCGCCTGGGCGGAGGTGCTCAACCAGTACCAACGTCGCTTCGACCTGATTCCCAACCTGGTGCGGACCGTAGAAGCCTTTGCCCGCCAGGAGCGCGAAGTGCTGCGTCAGGTTACGGAGGCGCGTTCTCGCGCCGGCTCGATCCAGGCCACGCCAGAGCTGATCAACGATCCGCAGGCCTTTTCGCGCTTCCAGCAATCGCAGGCCCAGCTGGGCGGCGCGCTCAGCCGCTTGCTGGTCGTGGCCGAGAACTATCCGCAATTACGCAGCAACGAAAACTTCCGCGACCTGCAGGCGCAACTGGAAGGTACTGAGAATCGGATCACTGTGGCGCGCAATCGTTACATCCAGTCCGTGCAGGAGTACAACGTCGGCATCCGCACCTTCCCCAACACGGTTACGGCGCGCATCTTTGGCTACACCGAGAAGCCAACCTTCCAGCCGGAAAATGTCGAGCAGATCTCGCGTCCGCCGGAGGTGCGCTTTGGCGAGGACGCGCAGAATCAGCAGGGCGGCGGCGAAGCGCCGCAGTAAGATTCGCGGGCTTCTGAAGCGCCGCTTACATCCGAAACACGCCAAATTTCATTGGCCCAACCGGTGCGTTGTCGGCGGCGGCCAGCGAAAGGGCCAGCGCCTCGCGCGTATGCCAGGGTTGGATGATGCCGTCATCCCACAGCCGCGCGCTGGAATAGAGCGCCGCCGAGCGCGCATTGTATTCTTCGAGGATCGGACGCTTGAAGGCCTCGCGCTCGGCTTCGCTCATTGTCTTCTTTTCACGCGCCAGCTGGTCTTCTTTGACGGTTAAGAGCACGCTGGCCGCTTGCTCTGGACCCATCACGCTGATGCGTGCGTTGGGCCACATCCATAGAAAGCGCGGACCAAAGGCGCGCCCGCACATGCCGTAGTTGCCGGCCCCGTAGCTGCCGCCAATGACCACTGTCAGCTTGGGCACGTTGGCGCAGGACACGGCGTGTACCATCTTGGCGCCGTCGCGAGCAATGCCCGCCGCCTCGTAGGCCTTGCCCACCATGAAGCCGGTAATATTCTGCAAGAAGACCAGCGGCACGCCGCGTTGCGCACAGAGTTCGATGAAGTGCGCCGCCTTAAGCGCGCTTTCCGAAAAGAGCACGCCGTTATTGGCAATGATGCCGACCTGATAGCCTTCGATGTGCGCAAAGCCGGTTACGACCGTCGTGGCGTAGCGCTCCTTGAACTCATCAAGCTCGGAGTCGTCGACCACGCGGGCAATCACCTCGCGAACATCGTAGGGCTTGCGCAGATCGCGCTGGATGACGCCAGCGATTTCTTTTGGATCGTAGGCCGGGGGGCGTGCGGCAATGCGCGGCAGCTGCAAAGCCGGACGATGATTCAAGCTGGCCACAATGCGCCGCGCGGCGTCGATGGCCTGTCCATCGTTTTCGGCATAGTAGTCGGCCACGCCGCTCTTTTCGGCGTGCACCTCGGCGCCGCCCAGTTCGTTAGGCGTTACCTCCACGCCGGTAGCCGCTTTGACCAGCGGCGGGCCGCCCAGAAAGATCGTGCCGTAGCTGCGCACGATGATCGTTTCCTCGGACATCGCCGGAATGTAGGCGCCGCCGGCGGTACAGGAGCCCATCACCACGGCAATCTGGGCAATGCCCTCGGCGGACAGTCGCGCCTGGTTGTAGAAGATGCGTCCAAAGTGTTCGCGATCGGGAAAGACCTCGTCCTGCATCGGTAAGAAGGCGCCGCCGGAATCTACCAGGTAGATGCAGGGCAGACGATTCTCCAGGGCAATCTCCTGGGCGCGCAGATGCTTCTTCACTGTCAGCGGCGTATAGGTTCCGCCCTTGACCGTTGCATCATTGGCAACGATCATGCAATCGACGCCAGAAACGCGGCCGATGCCGCAGACCATGCCGGCTGCCGGCGCCTCAAAGGCGTAGGCGCCGTGTGCGGCAAAGAGTCCGATCTCCAGAAAGGGCGATCCAGGATCCAGCAACAGTCGCAGTCGATCGCGCACAAAGATCTTGCCGCGCGATTCATGCAGGCGGCGCGCCTCGTCGCCGCCGCCCTCGACAATGCGCGCCGCAAGCTCGGCAATGGCCCGGGTCTTTGCCAGAAGATCGTCGCGATTGGCGCGAAATTCTTCGGAATCGGTTCGGAGTCGTGATACGATGCGCGGCATGGCCTGTTTCTTTGAGCAAATTTCGGCCGGAAATAGAACTTCAGAATACGATAGCGGATTTTGTAGTTCTATCGATTGGTGGCAAGATGCCCCCGTTTGAGCTCCCAGTCCTTATTGCCAGGTAGCCCGGTACTGGGTCAAAAATGAAAAAGCGACCCAAAACGGCCCTTGCGCGACGCCTGTCAAAGCGAAAGGCAAAGCGCCAAGAACAGGCACGCAGACGATACCGACGTTGGCGTCGGAGCCAGAATCGCAACAATTTCGGCAAGGCTAGGGCGCGTATGTCGCCACCTCGTAGCTCCCGCCGCACCATAGTCGTTCCGTCAACATTCAGCGTCAGCCGCCAGATGGACGATACTTTGGCGGTCTTTCGGTTCATGGTTAAACATGCCGCAAATCGACACGATATTGCGGTAGACATGAGTAGCGTCAAGTCGATCGACGCCGATGCAATCATTTGCCTGTTGCTCTATCTTCACAACATACAAGTCAGATATCGGCATTGCCGCGTTGAGGGCAATGAACCTCAGGATGCCGAGTGTCGCCGCCTGTTCCGTGCTTCCGGATTTTACCAGGCTATACGGCAAAGCCGCTCGACGCAATTCGAAGAAAACGACGTCTTCTCTGTGAAATCGGGCCGTCACTCTGAGCCCAAGGTAGCTAAGGCAATTGTCGATTTCGCACGCGCGCGGCTGCAAATAAACAAAGGCCCCCAAACCAAGAGCACCTATGCAACTATCTTGGAGTGCATGGCCAACACAGCGAACCACGCATACTCTGAGAGAGGGGAAACATCCCGCTGGTGGTTGCTTGCCGCCCATTCACCTGATTCTGATGAAATCAAGTTTGCGTTCGTTGATAGCGGGCTCGGGATTCCAAGTACCATGAAAAGGAAGCTCACGGAACGTTTATCAATAGCAAGTGACGCGGTGCTCATAACAGAAGCCCTTCGTGGGAACAATCGCACCCGCACCGGGCACGCGAATCGCGGCAAAGGCCTTCCAAAAATCTGCAGCGATGCTCAATCCGGCCACCTGTCGAACTTGACGATATTCTCAAATGGGGGTAGAGTAACGGTGGGGCCTGGCAGTACCAATGAGACATATATCCGTTCAAGCTTTCAAGGGACATTGATAACTTGGTCAATGGTAAGGCGATGACGCGCACTATAAATATTGCTGTCGACTATACTGATACACCGGGCGCTCGGTACATAGCCGATGGACCGTTTTCGGGCGAGCATTTCCGCGAAACCGTGTTGGTCCCGCTCTTTGAGAATTTAAATAGCACAGATAAAGTGGTTATCATTCTAGATGGCGTCGAAGGTTTCGCAACATCATTCTTGGAAGAGGCATTTGGTGGTTTGGCGCGGAAAATTACTCCAGAAAAAGTTCTCAATCACCTTGAATTGGTATCGGCCGAGGATCGCTACCTTGTAGCCGAAATTCATAATTACATCAATGCAGCAAAAGTCCAGTCTTAAGCAAGTCTACATTCTCGGAGCAATCATCTTGGGCGTTGGTCTGATTGCCGCCGCCCTTCGAAATTGGGAATTGTGTGGTGAATTTTGTGCAATTCAGGTGAGCGATCTACTTGAACTCACGGTTGGCATGCTTATTGCCACAAAGGTAGCGCTCGCCGTGGGAAGCAAGATGCAGTCTGCTACGGCGGCATCAGACCATCTTTCCTATTCGCTGCGGGAGTATGAGCAGGAACTTCATTCAATCTATTTCGATTTCGGCGACTATCGGAAAAGACGTGCTAAGGATGTAGAGCGCAGAATTTTGCAGCGGTTCAAGAGAGCTTCAATTCTCGCTGACCGCTGCGAAACAATTGTTAGGAGGAAGGATGGCCTTCAGAGTGAAGCATTGTCGGAGGCTCACATCCGGTTTAAACAGGAAGTGACTGGTGGAGTATTTGGCTCTTCGCGCGACTTTCAGGAGTCGCAGTTATCAAAAATCGACATCGCATATGGGGTCCTGCTAAAGAGAGTCACTGAATTTCTCCTCCATTAGTTGTTACTGTGGCGCGCCCAGCACCACGCGGATGCGCACGCGCTGATCGTTGCGCTGCACCTCGAGGACAATAGCGTCGCCGGCCTTCTTCGACTGAATCAGCTGCACCAGTTCTTGTGGTCCGTTCACCGCCGCGTTGTCTGCCTTCATGATGCGGTCGCCCGGTTCGATGCCGGCGCGTTCCGCCGGACTGCCCACAATCACCTGCGAGACAATGGCGCCGCCGCCCGGCGCCGGCTCCACCCATACGCCCAGCTGCGGCCGCTGCGAATCGTTGTTCTGGTTGGGTCGACCCTCGACAATGCGCTGGATGATCGGGCGCACCTGATTGATTGGAATGGCAAAACCAATGCCCACATTGCCGCCGGTCGGCGAATAGATCATTTGATTGATGCCAACTACTTCGCCGCGCAGATTGAGCAGCGGTCCGCCGGAGTTGCCCTGGTTGATGGAGGCGTCGGTCTGGATCAGTTTGCGTCCGGTGTCATCCACCGCCGAACGCACCGCCGAAATGACGCCGGTGGTAAAGGTGCCGTCCAGTCCAAAGGGGCTGCCCACGGCGATGGCCACATCGCCCACGCGCATGCGATCGGAATCGCCAATCACGGCCGCCTTCAGGTTTTGCTCGCCGCTGACGCGAATCACCGCCACATCGGAGCGGGCATCGGCGCCCAGCACCACGCCGTTCACCTCGCGGCGGTCATTGAGCACCACGCGCACATTGCGCGAGCCGCCGACGACGTGGCGGTTGGTAACAATGATGCCGGCGGCATCGATGATAAAGCCCGTGCCAAAGGAACGCTGTCCGCCGCCAGCGGTCACGATGCTGACCACCGAGGGGCCAACGCTGTCGTGAATGGCGCGAAACACGGTCTGCAGCGCCTGGCTCTCGCGGTAGGCGCGCTCGAAGTCCGACTGGCTGACGCCCTCCGGGGGGTGCAGATGCGCCGGCGGCGTCGATTGGGCCAGCAGCGAGGCGGCGTTGAGGCCGCCCAGAAGCAGGCTGAGGAAAATAATTCTGGATAGGGTAGATGGCGCAGTGTTTCTCATAGCGTATTGTATATATCGAATCGATGGGGAAAAGCCTGACATCGCTTCGCGAAAATACGCCTGACAGAAGGTCCTGGCCCTGTCAATAAGACAGGCGCCTGGGCAGGGGATGCCGCTGGCAGCCCCAGGGACGGCCCCCTTGCCCGGCGCCAGATCTGCATAGCGTAACAGTACGCGATTTATTGAGAAACGCAAGGTAGGACGAGAGTGAGCGCAGTGATACGATACGCCGATCAAAATGTAACCGAGATTCCGCTGAAGGAAATGCCGCGCGAGGCGCCGATTATCCCGCTACGCAATGCCGTGGTGCTGCCCAGCGTGCTCCTGCCGATTTTTGTGGGACGTACGGAATCGGTGAACCTGATCGAAAAGATCGGCAAGCCCGGCTCGCTGGTGGCGCTTTTCACGCAAAAGTCGCCGGGAGACGAAGAGGTCGATGCCGACGGTCTGCATTCCGCTGGCGTGCTGGCTGAAATCCACCGCATCATCCCGATGGGCGAGGGCGGCTACCAGGTGCTGCTGCAGGGCGTGCAGAAGATCGAGCTATTGGGCGTCGTGCAGCAGAAGCCCTACTTGATTGGACGCATCTCCGCCGTCGGCGAGCTGCACGATTGCGAAGAGCGCGCCTACAAGGAGTTCCAGGAACACGTCATCCGCTACATCAAAATCCATCCAACGATTCCCGACGAAATCATTGGCTTTGTAAAACGTCTGACCAATCCCAGCGCCCTGGCCAACCAGATCGTCTTTTTCAGCCAGCGCGAGATCCAGGAGAAGATTCAGTTCCTGCGCATCTCTTCCGTCGCGGAGAAAGTGGATACGCTGCAGACCACGCTGATCGAAGAGACCAACCAGCTGCAGATGGAGCGCGAGGTCCGCGATAAGGTCGAAGAGGATTCCCAGAAGATGCAGCGCGAGTTCTATCTGCGCAAGCAGATGGAAACGATTCGCAAAGAACTGGGCGACGACGAAGGCGAAGAAACCGAAGAGCTGGAGAAACAGCTGGCCGAGATGTGGCTGCCCGACGAGGTGCGCAAGTCGGTCAGCAAGGAGCTCAAGCGCCTGAAACGCCTCAGCGATTCGCCGCACGGCGGCGGCATGGAGGGCGCACAGATTCGCAACTGGCTGGAACTGATTTCCGAGTTGCCCTGGCAGCACGGCGACATGCGCGAGATCTCCTTGAAGAGCGCCGCCCAGGTTCTGGACGAGGACCACGAAGGTCTGGAAGAAGTCAAGAAGCGCATCCTGGAATTTCTGGCAGTAGAAAAGCAGACCGGCGGATCGAAGGCGCCCATTCTGTTGCTGGTAGGTCCGCCGGGCGTGGGCAAGACCTCGCTGGCGCGCTCCATTGCTCGCGCTGTGCATCGTCCCATGGTGCGCGCCGCACTGGGCGGCGTGCGCGACGAGGCCGAGATTCGCGGCCACCGCCGCACCTACGTTGGCGCACTGCCGGGTAAGATCCTTTCCGCCATGAAAAAGGCGGAGGCCACCGATCCGGTCTTTCTGCTCGATGAGATCGACAAGACCGGCGTATCCTACCAGGGCGATCCCTCCGCCGCGCTGCTGGAGGTTCTGGATCCTGAGCAAAACCACACCTTCGAAGATCATTACCTGGGATTGCCATACGATCTCAGTCGCGTGCTGTTCATTGCAACGGCCAACAGTCTGGACAGCATTCCGCTGCCCTTGATCGATCGCATGGAGGTTGTCCAGCTCTCCGGCTATACGGCCGCCGAGAAACTGGCCATCGCTCGCAATCATCTGATTCCGCGCATCCTGGAGGATCTGAAGATACCAGCGGGACAGCTAACTTTCAGCGAGGCGGCCATCGAGAAGGTCGTCGAGTCGCATACCCGCGAGGCCGGCGTCCGATCCCTGAAGCGCAAGCTGGAGTCGCTGGCGCGCAAGGCGCTGCGCGAGCTTCTGGAAAAACAGGAGGCGAGCGATAATGCGGCGGCGGCGACGCCCGGCGCCACTAAGTTTGAGGCCGCCGACGTTACGCGACTGTTGGGCCGCGACCGCTTCTTCCGCGACAGCAACGAGGAGAGCGCCATTCCCGGCGTCGCTGTGGGCCTGGCCTGGACGCCGGTTGGCGGCGATATCCTCTATATAGAAGCATCCGCTTATCCAGGCAAGGGCGAGTTGAAGCTCTCCGGACAGCTGGGCGATGTAATGAAGGAATCGGCCCATGCGGCGCTTTCTTTCCTGAAGGCGCACGCCGGCCTGCTTGGCATCCACGCCGACGAATTTGCCCGTCGCGATGTGCACATCCATATTCCCAGCGGCGCCATTCCCAAGGACGGACCCTCGGCCGGCGTAACGCTGCTCAGCGCTCTGGCCAGTCTCTTTACCGGCGAGCCGGTAGCGCAGGGCCTGGCAATGACCGGCGAGATCTCGCTGCGCGGCCGCATTCTGCCAGTGGGCGGCATCAAGGAGAAGGTGCTGGCGGCGCGCGCCGCAGGCATTACAACCGTGCTTCTGCCGGAAAAGAACCGCGCCGAGTACGAAGAAATTCCGGATCACGTGCGCGAAGGTCTGAGCGTCGAGTACAACTCCGACATGTTGACGCTCTTGCGGCGCACGGTGCCGGACGCCTTTGATCCAGAGCGCCGCGCACGTCGACCGGCTTCCGCTTCGCCGACGACGTCGCGCAGCGGTTGGTAGTCGCTTCGAGTCAGAGTAGCGACCGCCACCACGCGGTCGACTGGCCGGCGCCTGAATGCCGTTGACGGGCGCTGGCCGTGGCCTTCCTTGCGGCCGTGGGCGTTGAGATCACGCAAAGCGAATTTGACGAGGCCGATTTCGTCGAATTTGCGCGGCGCCTTCGCCAGCAATTGGCCGTGCTGCGCGAACTGTTGTATTCCGACGACTTTGGCGCCGGTCCGGTTACCATCGGCGCCGAAACGGAACTGCACCTGGTCGATGACTTGCAACGCCCGATTGGCGTCAACCGTCAGGTGCTTGCCGACTGCCAGAACCAGAATCTGACGCTGGAAGTCGATCGCTTCAACGTCGAGATCAACGCACCGCCACATGCCCTGGCCGGCGCGCCTTTTGGCAAATTGCGGCGCGATCTGGAAATGACCCTGGCCGATTTGCAACGCGCCGCCGCCGCCCACCAGGCGCGCGCCGTCAGCATTGGCATCTTGCCCACCCTGCGCATGGAGGACTTCAACTCCGGCGCGCTCACCGATAACCATCGCTACCGCGCGCTGTCCGCCGGCATTCGCCGCATTCGTCACGAAAACTTTACAGTAGAGATTGATGGACGCCAATCGCTGCGCGCCCAGTGTCCGGATGTCGTCTTCGAAGGCGCCAATACCTCTTTTCAATTGCACCTGCGCGTAGCGGCCTCCGAGTTTGCCGCTGCCTACAATGCCGCGCAGATTGCCACGGGCATTGTACTGGCCGTCGCTGGCAACTCGCCCTTCTTTCTGGATCACGATCTGTGGGATGAAACGCGCATTGCACTGTTCCGGCAGGCGGTGGATGATCGTACTTCGCAGGGCGCGCCGGCCGACGCCTCCCAGGACTGGCGACCGGCGCGCGTTTCCTTCGGTCATGGCTGGGTGCGCCGCGGCGCCTTTGAACTTTTTGCCGAAGCGGTGCGCATGCACGAGCCCTTGATTCCGGTGCTTGCCGAGGACAGGCAGCAAGACGCCGGCGCGCCGGCGCTCAGCGAGTTGCGCCTGCACGAAGGCACCATCTGGCGCTGGAATCGCGCCGTCTATGACCCGATTGACAATGGCCACCTGCGCATCGAAATGCGATCGCTTCCCTCCGGTCCGACGGTCGTCGATATGATGGCCAATGCCGCCTTTCTGATTGGACTCAGCCTGGACCTGCGCGGCGAGGTCGAAGAGCTGCTGCATTCAATGACCTTTGGACATGCGCGTCGCAATTTCTATGAAAGCGCGCGCCATGGTCTTGGCGCACAATTGCTGTGGCCGTCGAGCAGCGCCGCTTCGCCTGGCCTGCAGCCAGCGCCGCAATTGATTGAGGCCATGTTGCCGCGCGCCGAACGCGGCCTGCGCCAGGCCGGCGTCGACGTAGCCGAATGTTCGCAAAACCTGGGCGTCATTGCCAATCGCCTGGCCAGCGGGCAGACCGGCGCGGTCTGGCAGCGCGCAGCCTGGCAGCGCTTGCAGGCCAGGGGGGAGCGCCAATCTCTGGCGCAGATGCTTGGCTGCTACATCGAGCGCAGCGCCGCCGGCGGGGCAGTGCATAGCTGGAGTCTGCCTTGAACGACGAGGCCCAACTTCATGACATGGGCCTGATCGAGTCGCTGACCACGCCAGCCGATCCCCGATCCTGGCTGCATCAGGCCCCCGGCGCCATGCTCTGGCGTCGCGCCGGCCGCGACTCAAGTCGCTGCCGCGCCCTGGTTGGCTTGATTCACGGCAACGAGCCCTCCGGTCTGGCCGGCGTCTGGAGCGCCCTGCAGGCCGAGGTTCAGCCGGCGGTCAATGTGCTGGCCATTGTCGCCTCGGTGCGCGCCGCGCGCCGCGCGCCGCTTTTCAGTCACCGCATGTTGCCCGGCGAACGCGACCTGAATCGCTGCTTTGGTCGCAATGACGGGGTCAGTGTCGTCAGCCGTCTGGCAGCCAATATGCTGGCGGCGCTGCGCGAAGCCAGGCCGGAAGCGGTCGTCGATCTGCACAACAATAGCGGTCACAATCCGGCCTACGGCGTTGGCGTTGGCATCAGCGCCGAGCGCATTGCACTCACGGCGCTTTTTGCGCGCCGCTTTGTTGCATCTCCCTTTCGCCTGGGTTCGCTGATGGAGGCGCTGGCGCCGGAAACGAACATCGTCACCATCGAGTGCGGACGGGCCGGCGATCCCGCCGCCGATGTGGTAGCCGCGACCGGCGCAGCCCGCTTTGTTGAGAAAACCAATCTATTTGAGCCGCCGCCAGCGGAGGCCATCGAACTGCTGGCCGATCCAGTGCGCGTCATGCTGCGCGATGAGATCCAAGTCGCATTTCAAAGCGATCGCCGGCATCCGGCGGATGTAGTGCTTGATCCCGATGTCGATCGCCACAATTTTCAGCGGCTGGCTGCCGGCGCGCATATTGCCTGGGCGCAAAACGCCTCGCGTCTGCCTTTTGTGGCCCTCGATCCAGACGGCGTCGACCGCGCTGCAGAACTCTTTGAATTGCGCGACGGCGGCATTTTTGCGCGCCGGGCGCTGACGCCGATCATGATGACCACCGATGCAGGCATTGCGCGCAGCGATTGTCTTTTCTATGCCGTTCAGCCAGCGGAAGCGCCCGAGGGCGTGCGCAGAATATAAAGCTGCGAGGTAGCGGTGGCGATCAAACGTTTGCGCGCATCGAAGGTTTCGGCGCTGATCAGCATTGTATCAAAGCCGCGACCAATGATCGTCGCTTTCACTTCAATCGTCTCGCCCGGATAGGCGCCGCGCAGATAGTTGAGATGCAAATCCAGAGTGGTAGTAGCGCGTCCGGCGGCCAGATAGCTGAGCGGTCCCATCGTATTGTCCACCGCCGCCGCCAGGAATCCGCCCTGCAAACGACCGGCCGGATTTAAGTGCTTCTCCTGGACCGGAAAGCGACAGATCAGCGAGCGCCGCGGCTCGTAAGCCACAAATTCGCCGTGCAGCTCCAGGAAGGCCGGCGGCGGAATCTGCAGCTGCAGTCCCTCCGGCGCCTTGATGTGTGCGCGCATCTTTTCTTGAATGATTTGATGACCTTCCATGGTACAAGCCAGGACAGCGATGCTGCCAGGACAGCTGACGTCCGCTCTTTTTCCAATTATGAGCAGCAGCGGCGCGCGTTGATTTTGGCTTGCTGAATCTTCCCTGGCAGGATGCCTGGAAAGGTGTCAACACTCTCCCGACCATTCAAGCAGTACCCCGCGCTTCTTTCTGCCATTCTTGTAACCATTGCCCTGTCCTTGAATTGCAAGGCTGGCCTGCAGGCCAGCGCTGATCGCGCTCAGGCCTTTCGTCGCGATTTGCCGGCAGGCAGCCTGGTCTACGCCAGCGGAACGCTGCAGGCCGCGGCGCTGGGCGACCGCGCCTTTGTCGATCCGCGTTCTTATCTGCGCATCGAACGCTACGTGGAGGTTTACGCCTTTGGCGTCGATGCGGCGAATGAGAAAAACTGTCTGAATCTCTGGACGCGCAGCCCCGACCTTGAAATTCAAAAAAGCGCCGCCTGCGCCGGCAAATTCAATCGCGCCTCGTATGTCGGCGAAAAGTTGGTACAGGCCGAACTTAAGCTCACGTTGAGCGACGGTTCGCTTTTGCCCCTGGCCAGCGCCGACTACCGCCTGGCGGGAGCGACGCTGCGTCCGCTGCAGCTCAGCGAAGTAACCCCCTTCCAGAACTTGCGCGCTGCCGAAGATCGGCTCTACATTGAACCATCGTGCATCGAGGCGCCGCGTATTGAATGCGAGCGCCTGCAAATTCTGGTGGCGCCGCTGGATGCAAATGCGACCTACACCGTATTTGGTCGCTGGAATGGCTCAGCGCTGGAAGCGGCGGGCGCCGATCAGCACGGTCTGTTTGTCGTTGCGCCAGGCGACCGCGACGCCGCCCTGGCGGCAATACCTGAGCAATAGACACAACAGCGATCGGGGGGTTGCATGAAAGCACTACGCATTGCCATCGGCGTCATCGTCGCCCTGCTGGCCATCTTTGTTGTCGGCGGACTGGTCCTGCCTTCGAAAACAACGCTGTCGCGCAGCGTTGTGATTCAGGCGCCGCCGGCGGCCATCTTTGCGCATCTTAACGATCTGCGAAAGTTCTACGCCTGGTCGCCGTGGAAGGATATGGAACCGGAAGCCGAAGTAAAGTTCAGCGAAGCGGTCTCCGGTCCGGGCGCCAGTTACAGCTGGCATGGAAAAAAACTGGGCGAGGGAAGCATGACCATCTCGCGACTGGAACCCAACCGAATGCTGGAGACGGCGCTCGACTTCAAGGAGCAGGGCAAGGCTCTGGCGCGCTTTGAACTGCAGACCGTCGAGGGCGGAACGCAGGTGACCTGGTTTTTTGAAAGCGAAGCGCCTGGCTTTGGCGATCGTTGGATGGGTCTGGTAATGCAGTCGATGCTTGGCGGTCAGTACGAGACCGGTCTGCAAGCGCTCAAGAAAGTCGTGGAAGCGGAGGCGGCGGCGCACTAATCGGCGTCGGCAGTCGCTGCGCCATTCAAGCACAAGCCGCAGCGCACACGTCGTGCGTCTGCGGCTTTTCGGATTCCTGCCTGGCCGCTCAGCTTGCGTCCAGGGCCTGCTTCAGATCGGCCTCGATGTCCTCGATGGCTTCGATGCCCACCGAAAGTCGCACATAGTCGGCGCTTACGCCGGTGCTCAATTGTTCGTCGGCCGTAAGCTGGGAGTGCGTGGTGGAGGCCGGATGGATCGCCAGGCTTTTGGCGTCGCCGATGTTGGCCAGGTGCGAGAAGAGTTTCAGATTGTTGATGAACTTCCGGCCGGCTTCCACTCCGCCCTTCACGCCAAAACCAAGCAGCGCTCCAAAGTAACGGCGGTGGAAGTACTTCTGAAACATGGCATGCGCCGGATGCTCCGCCAGGCCAGGATAGTTCACCCAGCTAACTTTGGGATGACCCTTCAGAAATTGTGCGGTCTTCAGCGCGTTGTCGCAATGGCGTTCCATGCGCACGTGCAGCGTCTCCAGTCCTTGTAAAAACATCCAGGCGTTGAAGGGACTCATCGCCGCCCCGATGTCGCGCAGTCCTTGCACACGGGCCTTGATGATGTAGGCGATATTGGCGCCGCCAAAGGGCTGAAAGTTGCCAAAGACATCCCAGTATTTGAGGCCGTGGTAGCTGGGATCGGGCTCGGTAAACATCTTGTGACGACCGGCGCCCCAGTTGAATTTTCCGCCGTCGACAATCATGCCGCCAATGGACGTGCCGTGGCCGCCAATGAATTTGGTGGTGGAATGGATGACAATGTCCGCGCCAAAATCAAAGGGACGGCAAAGGAAAGGCGTGGCCGCCGTATTGTCCACCATCACCGGCACGCCGTCGGCATGGGCGATCTTGCAGATCGCTTCAAAGTCCGGCACTTCCAGCGCCGGATTGGGCAGCGTTTCCAGAAAGACGGCGCGCGTTTTCGCAGTGAAGGCCTTCTTGAAGTTTTGCGGATCGCGCTGATCCACAAATTTTACGGCAATGCCCATCTTGGGCAGCGTGTAGTGAAACAGATTGTAAGTTCCGCCGTACAGTTGTGATGAAGCTACAATTTCGTCGCCGGCCTCGGCCAGATTCAGTATGGCCAGAGTTTCCGCAGCCTGCCCGGAGGATGTAGCCAGACCGGCCACGCCGCCTTCCAGGGCGGCGATGCGCTTTTCCAGCACGTCGCTGGTAGGATTCATGATGCGCGTGTAGATATTGCCAAATTCTTGAAGACCAAATAGCCTGGCGGCGTGGTCGGCGTCGTTGAAGACGTAGGATGTGGTCTGGTAAAGTGGTACGGCGCGCGAATTGGTCGTAGGATCGGGCGCCTGGCCGCCGTGCAGCGCGATTGTCTCTTGTTTGGTCTGACTCATGGGAACTTCCTTGCCCGGCGAACGCCGTTGACTGCTTGGGTCGTTATTAGTTTGGGGAGGTCCGGGTCAAGCAAAGAAACCGTAGCCGAATGGCCGGCGCTTGCTGCTGATGTTCTGGAGCGAATCGATCATGTCCGATGATGTAGAGTCCGCGACTGCGCGCTGGGGCGGCCCGGCGCTGCTGCTTCATCCGCTGGCCGGCGCACTGACGGCGCTGGCCAGTTTCGTCGCGGCCAGTTCGGCGCGGATCTTTGGCGATGCGCCGCCGGCCGCCGCCGCCTTCCTGGCCGCTTTTCCTTTTGCGCTCAGCGCTGCCTTTATTCCGCGCCTCCTGCCGCGTCATGCCTTCTTGATTCTCGTTCCCTCCATCGCCTTGCAAGCTCTCGCCGTCCTTATTCAAACGGCCGCTGGCTGGAACAACGCCTCCAACGGCTGGTTCGACTGGGCGGCCTTTGCCGTAGTGCAGTCCATGCTCTGGCTGCTGGCCGCCGCCGGACTCTGGATGCGCGCGCGCCGCATGCCCTTTGAGGTGCGACGCTGCGA
>JAIBBN010000024.1 GCA_019694655.1 Leptospirales bacterium | reverse complement strand
TGCAGGCCCTGTGGCGCCGTCAAAGCTGCCGCTACAAAGCCGCCAAGCGCCCCGCCAGCATGAGCCTCGTGACTGATACCGCCGGCGCCGCTGCGGCTGAGAACCAGCGAAAGAACAAGGAAGCCCAGCGCAAAAAGCGGTCCGGGGATGGGTATCCCCCAGAAGGCAACATCGATCGTCGGGTGATACACAATTGCGGCGAAGACAACGCCCACTACGGATCCGCTGGCGCCAAGACAACGGTAGGCTGCATTATTGCGCTGCAAAATGTAGACAGCAAGATCGGCCGCCAGGCCCGCCGCGACATATACGAAAAGCAGGTACAGTGCGCCGCCGACGACCAGCACCGAATCGGCAAAGGACCAGAAAGCCAGCATATTTAGCCCCAGATGCAGCCAGCCGGAATGCGCAAAGTGCGACAGCAGCCAGCCCAGGGCGTTGTTTCCAGCCTGCAGCTGGGCCGGAATGAAGAGAAAATTCTCCACTTTCTGGTTGTTGCGAAATGCGACAAAGCCTGCCAGCGAAACCAGAACATTTACAGCAATGATTGCATAAACGCTCACAACTGTGAATCGGGCGCAAGCGTCCGGGCGTCAAGCGCGGCTTCTATTCAGTCGCTGATCCGCCAGGCGAATCACGCCTTGCGCTTTGAGTCGCGAATGCTCTTTTGCTCCTGGATCGCCCCCTTTCCTCTTGACCCGCAGTCCGCCCGCCAGGCCATTCGCAGCAGTGCGACCGCCGCCCGCCAGGCGCGCTCGCTGTGGAGTCGCCATGAAATCCGGGCTGAGCGCTGCCGACGATCTACTGCTCCAGGAGGGCCTGCGCGGCGAGCGCATCATTTCGCTGATTCGCGCCGCGATCTGGAGCCTGGTATTGATTGAGGGATTGGTCGTCTCCTTCATGCCGGTGTTGAATGTGCCCCGTTCCCAGATCCACTACTACTGGATGATCTGGGGCTTCTCCATTTTCGGAGCGCTCGATGTATTCTTGCTAGGACATCGCCAGATCAATCGCCTTTCTTTCCAGTTGTTGCGCTACGGCGTAATTACTTTGGATTTTGCAAGTATTGGTCTTCTGGTCTATTACTCTATGCTGCCTTACATCGACAAAGACTACGCGGCCGGCTCCACGCCGCTCTTTTTTCTGGCCGCCGCCTCGGTGCTGCTGGCGGCCGGCGCCCTGCGCTACAGCTGGCGCGCCGCGGTTTACAGCGGCGTCTGCGCTATAACCTCGTATATTGTTATATTTTACCAACTTTGGCCGGATCGGCGCTATTTCTTCTTCAACAACGACTACAACTGGGCCAACGCCGCTCTGCTCTGGGCGCTCATCGTCCTGACCGGGCTTGTCACCTATCTGTCCGCCGCCTTTCGCTCCCTCATATTGAAAACGCGGCGCCAGGACGAGCTGCAGCGCTTCTTGCCCGATATGGTAGTCAAACAGGTGCTGCGCGGCGAGCGCCACGTCCAGATGGCCGGCGAACGCAAGCGGGTAACGATCCTCTTTTCCGATATTCGCGGCTTCAGTTCGATGGCCGAGAACAGTCGGCCGGAGGAGGTGATCGAGTTTTTGAACTCCTACTTCAGCGACATGGTCGAGGTTGTCTTTGGCTGCCGCGGCAGCCTGGATAAGATCGTTGGCGATGGCTTGATGGCCGTGTTTGGCGCGCCCATTTCGACGGGCGCCGACGCCGACGATGCCGTGCGCTGCGCCTTGAACATGCTGGAGCGCCTGGAGGAATTCAACCGCCGCCGTCAGGCGCAGTCGCTGCCGCCGGTGCGCATAGGCATTGGCGTCCACAGCGGCGAGGTGGTTATCGGCAATGTAGGCGCGGAGCGGCGCATGGACTTTACGGCCATCGGCGACACCGTCAATCTGGCTTCGCGCCTGGAGGCGTTAACCAAAGAGTACAACACGCCGCTGCTGGTGTCCGGAGAGACAAAGCGTTCGCTACGCGGCGATTTCTCACTGGTATCGCTGGGCGACGTCACTGTCCGCGGACGGAGCGCGCCCACCGAAATATTCAGCCTGCAGGCGGCTTGAAGCGGCGCAACTCCAGATGATCGACGCAGTACTGCGCCGCATCGATCTGGGCGTGGTGGTCGAAAAAGAACGTCGTCATGCGGCCGGCGAAACGACACTGGCGCGCGATTTCTATGAACTTCAGCCAGGCAATGATGTCGACGATCTCGTGCATCAAGAACTCGTAGTCGCGTCCGTCGCTTTGAAATTCAGCACGCGGATTGTAGATGCGTTCTTCATCAACAAATAGCACATTCTCTGCCGTTACCGGAATGCCGCCGGTCTGACCGGCCTGCACCAGTTCAAAATTGCGTTTGCTTTCGCCGCCGCTGCGGAAGTGAGGCGTGCGCGCGCGGCAGAGAAACGCATAAAATTCTGGATCGATCGGGGCCTGATAGCGCAGCCGACCAATGGTCTGGCCCGGATATTCCAGCTGATGGTCAATCCAGAGACGCGCATCGCCATCGGCAGGCTGCAGCAAACAGTAGCCTCGCTCAAAGCTCAGCAGCAGATCGTGCGCCGGGGTCATCAGCGGCGCTGGCGATAGCTCGCGCAAATTGCCCGTCAGCGCGTCGATGTAGAGCTGATTGCAGTAGTCCAGGGTCGGAAAGCTGGGCTGGTCGATGCGGATGTTGAATTCGCAGTTCATTCCGACCATGACCGAAAGCGGATGTTCGATGATCTGGATGGGCCCCAGTTGAATGTTGTGCTGCCCGCGACCAAGCAGCGCCGGCTGCAGCGAGAAACGCTGGCCCTGATACTCGATCCAGGGCTGGCCATCATCACAGGCTAGAAGTTCAATGCGCACCGGCTTTGCTTCGAAGGAGGAAAGGCCCTGAATCTCGCGCGGTGCGGCGATGGTATAACGTCCGGCCGCACTCCACTCCGGCAGGCGGCGACGGAATTGGGCCGGGATTGGCGTCATTTCGCGGAACCGCGCGGCAAGCGTTTGAGCAATCTGCCGCGGATCGTTGCTTGCCTGCATGTTGACAACTGTCGCCGAACGCCGCCGACGGTCCATCAGAATCAGCAAAGCGCGACATCGAAAACAGTTGCCGGCCGCTGCGACGCGTTCTGCATTTCACAAAAGTTGAAGTTCGGAGCGCATCATGAATTGGAAACGAGTTCTGGCTGTTGCTGGCGCAGCCATTCTACTGTATCTGGTCGCCAATCTTGTTCTGGGCGCCGGTCAGCCGCGAGCGGAAATCGCAGCCAATGTGGAAGAAGGCAAGGAGTACCCACAACCTGGCGAGGATCAGATTGCACAGGAGACCTTGCAGCTGGTGCGCAACTCAGTAGAGGAACGTCGTCAGGGCGGTCCAGCGCGCCGCGATGCTCATCCGCGCGCTCATGGCTGTTTGCACGGCGAGTTTCGCGTTCTGGATGTCCTGCCGCAGAATCTGGCGCGCGGCGTATTTGTCGCCAATCGCAGCTATCCAGCCTGGGTGCGCTTTTCCAACGGCTCGCCGGAGCAGCCAAAACCGGACTACGTCGGCGACATTCGCGGCATGGCCTTGAAGCTGATCGGCGCCGAAGGTCCGCGCGCCAGCCAGGCCGAAGCGCACACCCAGGATTTTTTATTGATCAACCATCCGACGCTGCCGGTAGGCGAAGCGGCGGAATATCTGGCTCTGTTTCGCGCCGCCCTTGGCGGACATCCCATGCGCTATTTCATTGGTTCGCCCTTTCACTGGAAGCTGGCCGCTTTCAACGCCGTGCGCGCGATCCGCGGCAAGGAGACGCCAAGCATGCTGGCCATCCGCTACTGGAGCACAACGCCCTATCGACTTGGAGCGCAGGCGGTCAAGTACTCGATCCAGCCCTGCGAGCCGCTGGCCGCGGAGATGCCGGAACATCCTGGCGATCGCTACCTGCGCGACGACCTGATCGCCCGCATGCAGAATGGAGCAGCCTGTTTTCGATTCATGGTCCAGGTACAGCGCGATGCCCGTCGTATGCCGGTTGAAGACTCTTCGGTGGAATGGGACGAGGTCGCTTCGCCCTTTACCCCGGTAGCCGAACTGCATTTGCCAGCGCAGCAGTTTGCCAGCGAAGCGCAGGATCAATTCTGCGAGAATCTATCCTTCGATCCCTGGAATGCGCTGGAGGAACACCGGCCGCTGGGCGGCATCAACCGCGTGCGTCGCGTTGTCTATCGCGCGATCGCCGAGTACCGACACGGACAAAATCAGGTTCCTCTGGCGGAGCCGCAAGGCGACGAACGCTTCTGAGCGGCGTCCGCGAGCGCATGCAACGCGCTCAGGATGGATCATCATCAGCGGCGCTGAAGGCTGGTTCGCTGCCGCGTCGGCCTTGCTGCTCGTCGCCGCGCTGCAGGGCCGGCGGTCGCGGCGCTGCTGCGGCGCCGCGAAACTGGTCGCCTTTCAGGCGATGGATGATGTAGTCCAGGACCGCTTTGCGTGCGGCGCGCCGACGCAAGGCGATGACCAGCGCAGCGACGCTGCCCAGTAGCGCCGCCAGACTGGCGCCAAAGATGGCCTGCAGCGCCAGCGGCGCCTGCCAGGCCAGCAAGATGCCGGAAACGCCAACCGCTGCCAGCGAAACCGCGCTCAGGATCCACGGCCCCAGCGCGAATATGGACTCTTCGTCCTGCAGCTCGCCGTAGAAACGGCGGCCGCCGTCAAAGAAGTGCAGGTGTTCCCCGCGCACATCGAAGAGATTTACAATTTCATGGCGATCGTTGCGTTGTACAAAGAGTTCTTCGCCTGGCCGCAGAGCTTGCAACAGGAAGACCTGCTCCGCTTCCAGCGCAGCTACGGCGCCAAAGGCGTCGGCGGCCAGTCGCACATATTCATCGCCAGGCAATCCGGCGCGGTACTCCATATAACTGAGCATCAGCCGCCAGCGAATCTGCGCCCGACGCCGAATGCGGCTGACAAACTGCACGGCGCTTACCAGCAGCAAAGTCGCGCCGCTGCAGGCCAGGGCAATCAAGGATGGCGTCCAACCCTGGCCTATCTGCAGTGCAGCGTTGAAGGCCAGGATGGCGCCAGCGGCGCCAAGATAGTCGGAGGATGCGGCCTGAAATACCGGACGCTTGTCCAGCACCGGCTTGGCAATGCGATTGAAATCGTACCAATCCTCGTTTTCGGCCAGGCGTTCGCCGCTATCCAGGTAGATTTCATCGACGATCGTTGAATTGCGCTTTTGTTCCACAAAGATCAAGGCGCCTCGTTCCAGATTGCGCGCCAGATGGTAGCCAGCATTGTCGAGCATGCTGATCCGGCCGTGGCTATCGGCGTAACAGGGATAGAGCGCGGAAGAACGTTGCTCCAGCGGGATTGCTTCATTGACAATCAGATTGGTCTGCCGCCGACGGGCCAGGCCGTGCACGGCGCTCAGTACCGCGCTGACGGCGGCGGCATTGAGCGCCGGTTCCAGTGAAAAGATATCGGCCAGTTCGGCGCTGGTAATATTGGGCTCTTCCTGTCCCAGGCGGCGAATGCGCAGTCGACGAAGGAACACATTGCGCAGACGCGGGATCAGCATCGGCGCAAAAACGGCGGAGACCGCCAGCAGGTAGGGCCCAAAGCGGCGCAACTGCGGGGCGAGGCGTTCGCGCCAGCTTGCTCGTGCAGCAGCGGGCGCTGGCGCTGGGGCCGCCATCCGCGGTCGCACCACGAGATCAATGCCGCCCCCATCGGCGCGCGGCGAACGCTGCGCCTCATAGCTGCGGCCGCCCTCGCCGCCTGCACTTTGATCCTGAGCAAGATGTTCGTTGATGGCGTCGATCTGGAATTGAATCCACTTTTCATCCCCGGCGCTGAGCGGCAGTCGGAAGAAGTCCTTGATCACCAGCGTTTCGCCGTCGGCCTGCATTTGAGCCAGCTTCAACTCACGGTGGAAGCGATCCAGGATGTGCTCGCGATTCTGCTTGAGCACGTAACGAATAGAAACGCGATCCGCTTCCTGCTCCAGATCAAGATCCTCATCTTCGGAGGGTTGCAATCGGAATGGTTCGACGCTCATAGGCCAGGAAAGGTCCAAGGGGCTTGCTTCTGAGTACATCGGCTGCCAGACGCCCCGTCAATTGGTTTTGGATGGCGGATTTTTTGGCTGCATTCCAGGGGCGGGACGACCTTATGTCGTTCGCTTCGATCCCGCTCACGTTCCTTTCTCGATCGACTGCCGCAGGCAAGCTCTCAGCCTCAGTCGGTGGTCCATCTGGCGCTGCTTTCTGCCTTTATGGCGCTGGTACTGGCTGCCGGCGAATTGCTGCATCGCGAGGGGCTTGCGGAAGGCAGACGACTGCTGGCAGCGATCTACGGCATTTACGCCATCTTGCTCTGGCACGGATGGGCTATCTTTGGCGCCGCATCGCCGCCGCCAACATTTCTGCTGTTCTGGAATGGACCGCTGGCGCTGCTGCTGGCGCCGCTTTCCGGACGTTTTTTTCAGCTGGCGCTGGGCAGAGAGGATGAAGGACCGCACGGCTGGCGGCGCTATCTCTATCGCTTTGGTCCCGCATTGATTGGCCTGGCGCTGGTCTGCCCGTGGCTGATGCTGAGCGGCGAGGAGAAACTTCTCGCCCTGGAAAAGATGCTCTCACCACAGTCCACTCTGAGACAGGCGGGCCCCGGACTGGTATTTGCTGCGGCGATGGTCTACCAGATCCTGTTGCTCAGCGCCGGCGCCTGGCGACTGCGCGTCTCGCTTCGCCCGCAAATCCTCTATCGCGATCCGCGTACGCGTCTCTTTGCCATCCTGCTGTTGCTGACGCTGCTCCTATGTCTTTGTATTTTGATCATATTGCCGCAGCGCCGTCTGGACCTGACGCGTCTGGCAGTTGGCGCTTCCGGGCTCTTGATTCCAATTCTGTATCTGGCCGGCAGACGCTACCCGCACTTCTTGAGCGAGCTGCAGGCCGAAGTCAAACAGGCTCGCTACGAATATTCGCGGCTGGGCGCTCTGGATCTGGCAAGCTTGCAAGAAAAGCTGCAGCGCTTAATGCAAGAAGAGGAACTCTACACGGAGGAAGATCTCAGCCTGGAAGGTTTGGCCGAACGACTGGGCGCTACCGCACACCAGCTTTCCGAGTTTTTCAATGCACGACTGGGCGTCAGTTTTGTCACATACATAAACGGCTTTCGCATCCAGCATGCCCGACAATTGTTGCTGGAATCCCCGTCGCGCAGCATTCTTTCTATCGCCTACGACTCGGGCTTTGCCGCAAAATCGACTTTCAACCTTGCCTTCCAGCGCCATTGCGGGTTGACGCCTACCGACTACCGCCGTCAGCATCGCCAGAAAAAGGCCGGCGGCTAAGTCCAATTGTATACTTCTGGACCGCGACGCGGGTCCAATGCGATCCAGCTGGTCGAATGGGCCCGGCGCTCGTGCTATCCTCGCCCCATGCAACAGATTTTATCCTGCGATCTTTCCGCCGACTGTCTGGCGACCATTGCCGGCTTCCAGCTTTTCATGAACTTCATTCGCTACTATCCCGTAGCCGGTCTGGTTTTTCTGACTCTCTGGGTGCTGGGGCGTCGCACATTCTGGCCGGCTCGCATCCAGCAGAAGTGGCCCGCAGCAGAGCGGATCTGGACGGAGATTCGCTATTCATTCAGCACCTTGATCATTTTTGCCAGCGTTGCTTTGCTCAGCGTGGTCCTTTCCAAACTTGGCATCGGCGCCATCTACCGCGATGTGGAACGCCATGGCTGGCTCTGGTACGCAGTCTCGCTGGCGCTGCTAACCGTCTGGCATGAAACCTACTTTTACTGGGCGCATCGAGCCATGCACCACCGCCTGCTGTTCAAGTACGTGCACCGCGTTCATCACCTTTCCAGCAATCCCAGTCCTTTTGCCGCCTACGCCTTTCACCCGCTGGAAGCGGTACTGGAGGCCGCTTATTTGCTGGTATTTACCTTGATCGTTCCTGTGCACTTCTCGGCGGTGTTGATTCACGCCGCCTATGCCATGCTGCTCAACGTCGCGGCGCACAGCGGCTACGAATTCTACCCATCCGGATGGACGCGCGGCGTCATAACGCGCTGGTTCAACACTTCCACGCATCATAACATGCATCACTCCCGCTCCAACTGCAACTACGGGCTCTATTTCAATTTCTGGGATCGAATCATGGGCACCAATCACAGAGACTACGACGGCGTTTTCGAAGAGGTCGTTGCACGACGCAAAGCGGGCGCCACTGCGCGCATCAAGACGCCGGCGGAGGCCGACGCTGCATTGCCTTGAGCTCAGAATGCTCCGCTGACGGTCGCAAGCGTCAGCGGGGCGGATTGCAGTTTCTCAGCAGAATCGCGCCCTGCTGCGCGAAGCGCCGGCGCCGGCCTACAGCCAGCGCACCATGATCGAAGCCAGTTTACGCACCAGCGGCGTATAGGGCGGAAAAAGCAGCTTCAGCGGCGCAAAGCGATGATGCCGCAATACAGACTTCTCGTGGGAGAAGGCGCGAAAGCCGTAGTAGCCATGGGAGTTGCCCGATCCGCTGAAGTTCACCCCGCCAAAAGGCAGATTGGGATGCAGAAAGTGAATCACTGCCTCATTGACGCAGGCGCCGCCGGAGCTGGTCTCCGAAAGTAGAAAGCGTACGTTCTTTTCTTTGCTGCTGAAGATATACAGCGCCAGCGGCTTCTCTTTTTGACGGATGACTTCCACCGCCGCATGTACCGAAGGCACAGGCAGGACCGGAAGAATTGGTCCAAAGATTTCTTCGCGCATCACTGGCGCATCCATCGGAACGTCAGCCAGCAGCGTGGGCGCCAGGTAACGCTGGCTATCATCCACAGCGCCGCCAAAAACCAGACGTGCGCCGGCCTTCAGACTTTCCTGCAACATATCCGCCAGCCGCCGGTGGTGCTTGGTGCTGATGATCCGCGCGTAGTGTTCGCTATCCTTTTGTTCCTCTGGCGTATCGCCGTAAAACTTCTTCACCTGCGCCGACATCTTTTCCAGGAATTCCTGGTAACGATCGGCATGGCAGAGCACATAGTCCGGAGCCACGCAGGTCTGGCCATTGTTCATGAACTTGCCCCAGACCAGCTTCTTAACGGCGTCGTCCATGTTGACATGCTTGTCGACGATGGCCGGCGACTTGCCGCCAAGTTCCAGGGTGACGGTGGCCAGATGCTTGGCCGCCTTCTCCTGAACGATGCGGCCTACGGCCGGGCTGCCCGTAAAAAAGATATGATGGAAAGGACGGTCCAACAGCATCTCTGATGTTTCGCGGGCGCCTTGAAAGACGGCGATCTCGTTCTCTTCGAACAGTTCCTCAACCATGCGCTGGATCAATCCGGAGGTCGCGGGGCTGAACTCGGAGGGCTTCAGGATCACACAATTGCCAGCGGCAATGGCCGAAACCAGCGGGCCCATGGTCAGGTTGAAGGGAAAGTTCCAGGGAGCAATGATCAGCACCATGCCTCGCGCTTCAAATTGTACGCTGGCCGAGGTGGTCAGAAATGCCAGCGACGCATCGGCTGGCCGCGGCCGCATCCAATCTGCCAGGTGGCGGCGGGCGTGCTTGATTTCGCTGGTGACTACCAGGATTTCAGACAAGTCCGTTTCGGTGGACGGTTTGCGAAAATCGGACTGCAGGGCGGCGTGGATGTCATCGCGGTGGGCGTAGATCCAGTCCAGAATGCGCTTCAGCTTCTGACGCCGCTCTTTGACGGTGCTGCGGGCCACATGGTACTGGCGCTCGCTCTGCAAGCGGAAGACGCGCTCCAGGCGCTGGGCCTGCTGGGCGGGCGACTCCTCCACGGCTGCTGGTCTTTCGGCTACGCTCTGGCTCATGACGATCCTCTCTGGAGTCAGAGGGCCCCCGCCGCGAAAGAGAAGCAATCTTATTTCCGACCGTTGCGGGGGCGCCAGCGTCGACGCAATCAGTTTGCCGGAGTCACCTGCATATAGGGCTGCCAGCTCTGATCGCGGAAGATAAAGCCCTGGCCGCCGCGCAGGGGAATGGCCAGATACTCCTGACTGCGCGTATTTTGCAGTACTACGTAAGACTCGTCGCGACGAATTTCGCGAAAGCTCTCTTGGCCGGCGGCGCCCTCCACTGTGCCGGACCAGCCTTCGGCATTCTGAACAAAGCGGCCGCGAATGGACGCCGTATAGTTGAAGCTGGCGCCGCTGGCGGGCGCGGGATCGCTTCCGCCTGCCGTGCGTTCATACTGGCGCAGCGAGTTTAAAAAGCTCTGTTCATCGCGCCCGCCCACTTCGGCAAGGACGCGCCCCTCGGAGGAGACTGCCAGCATCGTCGGATAGCCATCAAACTGAAATCGTCGCAGATCGGAGCTGGAATCAAGCACCTTGAGCGGGATGAATTTGCCGTTCAGGACCGTTGCAACCGCCGCTTTGGACATCACATTGCGTTCCAGTTGCTGGCAATAGCCGCACCAGGTTGGCGCGGTAATCAAGACAAAGATGTTCTGTCCGCTGGCTCTGGCCTTTTGTAGCGCCTGGTCATAGCTGGCCGCCCATTGAATCGTATCAATGGCGCGCTCCACGCCGCGCACCTGCCGTTCGCCGGATACCGTAACCTGCAAGGTTCTGCGGATCTCCACGGGCCGATAACAAACGTTGGTGGCTGAATTGCACAATTGGGTCTTGATCAGCAAGGTTACGGGAATCGGACGCGCAGCGGGCGCACGGCCCAGCGTTTCAAATAGTTTCAGTCGATACTCGCCAGCGGACTGGCCAGCGCCGCGGCTTTCCAGTACGTAGTCCTGGTCTTTCAATTCGCCGGTCGGCGCCTGTTCCACATCGACGCGAAATCCGCGCTCTACGGCGCTAAATGTGGTAACGATATTGAAGCTGCGCGCATCGACGTGCCGGATGTAGAGATGGGTGCGGGCCGGCAGCAAGGCCTGCACGCTGAAGGCCGCATCGCCGCCGGGACGAAGGCTCAGTGACTGTACGCCCGGACGAAAATCTGGCTGTGGCGCCTGCGGCTGGGCCAGAAGCAAATTGGCACAAGAAATCAATACGATAGCGACGATTCGTAACTTCATCTGCGATCTCCTCTGATGGCGGCGGTTCTTGCCTTTGACGCATGCCAGTCCCGGAAAGGTCGCCGGCGGCGAGCCAGAAGATTGCCGATGGGCTTGTGGCAGTCGAGTCTTTTCAGCAAGGAAAGGGCCAGCGCCGCGCCGGATCTGCTATGCCGAATCCGCGGGCATCGAGCATGTTATCAAAAAAAGTTACTGGCCCCGCAGGCCGCGGCTTCGTCCATTCAGGCATGCACATCGATCGGCCTCGTCGCATTCTCCTGCTGCTGGCAATGCTTGGCGCTGCAGGCATTCTGGCGCAAAGCGCCGGGCGCCGACTGGGAGAGGCGCCGCCCTTGCGCTCGGCCGACTCGCTGTTCGCCCAGAGCGCGCGCAGCGGCCTGGCTCTGGATCATAACAATCGCGCGGCAGTAGCCGCACTTTACAGGAACGAGTACATCCCTTTTCGCCAGATCGCCAACGCCTGGACAGGATCGGTAAATGGCTGTCGCGCCGGTCAGAACAGCGAGGCCTATGATCAGGCCACAATGCGCGTGCTGCGCTTCTATCGAAGGATGGCCGGCGTATCAGAAGTCATTGTATTTGATGAGGAACTCAATCGCCTGGCAATGAAGGCGGCGCTGATCATGGAAGCGCGCAATGACCTGAGCCACAATCCGCCCCGGAACTGGCCCTGCTTTTCCGAGGATGGCAAGAAGGGCGCGGGCTCATCGAATTTGTGCCTGGGTTGCGTCGGTCCGTCAGCCATCGACGCCTATGTAACAGATAGCGGGGTGCAGGGGGTGGGCCATCGGCGCTGGGCGCTGCATCCGCAACAGTTGAAACTTGGAACTGGCAGCACGCGACGCGCCAACGCACTGTACGTGCTTGGCGGCTGGCGCGAGGAGCAAAGCAAGACCATTGTGCAGTGGCCGCCGCCGGGCTATGTGCCAAACGCCATGGGCCGCGATGCGTCCTATCCGTGGTCGGTGGAATTCTACGGGGAACGCGCCGACTATACTGGCGCACGCATCAGTGTCCGCGCCGCTGGCCGCGCCTTGCGAGTGGAACGCGAGCCGGGCGCCGCACCCCTGGTCTGGTTTGTGCGCGACATTCCGCGCGCTGGCGCTGCTGCCAGCGACGAGCTTGCTGTGGATGTGAAGATCGAGACCTTGCGCGTCGACGGTCAGCCGCGCACTCTGGAATACCGCGTCATCTTCTTCAATCCTGAAGCGACGCCGCCGCCGGAAGAAGACCATGAGCAGCCCGAACCGACGCCACAAGGATACGACAACAGTCTAAACGACGAGGTGGTACGCGCCGCCTATGCAGGCGAAGCGCAAGCGCTGGAGGGACTTCTGCAGCGACGCGCTAATCCCGACGCAGGTTATCAGGGCTGGACTGCGCTGCAGCTGGCGGCCTACAGCGGGCGCCGCGATTGTGTAGAAATCTTGCTCAATGCAGGGGCCAATGCATCGCTGCAGATCTCCGGCTGGACGGCCCTGCAACTGGCAGAGAGCCGCGGACACGCCGAGGTTGTGCAATTGCTGCAATCGCGCACGACGCAGAGCAGCGCTCGCAGTTTACGACCCCGGCCGACGCCGCCAGCGCCGCGACAGCGTGCGCAGTAAGATGGCTTAGCTCAGCCGCTTGCGCTGCTGGGCTCGCTCTTCCCGCCGCGCAGAAAGGATAATACGGCGCCGCATACTGCCAGCGGTATGGCGCCCGCAGCCATCAGATGCATGCCGCGCAAGAATGCAGCGGCATAGTGCGCTGTATTTCCCTGCTCCGGCAACAGATAGCCGCCGGCCATGGCAAAGATTGTGCCGGAGAAGGCTATGCCCATGCTCTGACCGATATAACGAAACATACCCAGTAAGCCGGCGGCAATGCCGCGCCGGGCGGGCGGAATCGATGACATCACCGCATTGTTGTTGGGCGCCATGAACATTCCGTAGCCAGCGCCAAACACCATCAGGTAAGAAACGACGCGTGCAGCGCTGCTGGTCTCCGAGATGGAACGCAATAGTGCAAACGCAAGGGCAATCAACGCCAGGCCGGCGGTGGCAATGCCGCGCGTACCCAGCGCGTCGCTCAGGCGGCCCGCCAGCGGGGCAACAATCATCAAGGTAAGCGGCATCGGCAGAATCAAAAGACCGGCGGACTGCGCCGAATAGCCGCGCAGATCCTGCCAGTAGAACGGCAACAGAAAGAGCAGTGCGCCCAGCGACATGGTGGCAAAAAGTCCCGCCGATTGCCCGGCGACAAAGGCGCGGATCCTAAACAAATCCATATGAATCAGAGGAAAGGCCAGCCGGGACTCCAGCCACAGAAAAAGAATCAACCCGCCCAGACCGAAGAGCAGCAGCGCCACTATGAGCGGCGATTGCCAGCCCCATTCCGGACCGCGCGTAATGCCCAGCAGAAAGGATCCAAGGCCCAGCACCAGCAGCGCCGCCCCGCGCCAATCGATTGGCTCGGGATTTCGATGGGCGCGCAGCGGCGGCAGAATCCAGAGCGCAAAAGCGGCGGAGAGCAGGCCAATGGGCGCGTTGATCAGAAAAACTGCGTGCCAGCCAAAGTTGGTCACCAGAAAGCCGCCCAGCGATGGTCCGAGGGCGGCGCCGCCGCTGATCAAGATCGCCTGCAGACCCATGGCAAGGCCGCGCCGTCCCTCCGGAAAAGTGTCGGTGATGATCGCCAGGGTATTACTGGAAATGAGCGCGCCGCCGGAGGCCTGCAAAACTCGCGCCGCTACCAGCCAGTAGATGCCTGGCGATGCGGCGCAGGCCAGACTGGAAAAGGAAAACACAAGCAGCCCGCTGATAAACAGGAACTTGCGTCCAATGACATCACTGATGCGCCCAAATACCGGGACCAGACCGGTAAGCGTCAGCGTATAAGCGATACCCGTCCACTGGATCTGGGAAAGAGAAGCCTGCATCTGCCGCGCCAGTGTGGGCAGGGCCACGTTGAGAATGGTGACGTCCATCACCACCATGAACAGCCCGACGGCGACGCTGGCCAGGATCAGATAAGGATTGCGCATGCCTCTGGCCACGCGTCCGGCCTGGCAGCAAGCTCAGCCGCGGCCAGTAGAAAATGGGGCGGGCCCTGGACTCAGATCTTTGCCAGCAGGAAACGGACGCAAGAATTCACATCTATCGTGTACTCAGGTCGGCTTCCTTGATTTCGTGAAGGAGCGGGTTGTACATATGACTGACGCGCATGGCCAGGCGCGCCCTGCCGCGGAGCCGCGCGCGAATTCGTAGCGTCGCACTCTGCCGATTGCGCAAGGGGATGGTAATCAAGTTTCCGCCGGCCGCGGGTGCACCGTCTGAATCTGGAACGATCTCGCAGCTGGCGGGAACGGCAACTTCCAGCAGTCCGTTGAGGCGCAGGGCCGGATCAGAAACACTGACTCCCACGATTGTTTCTCGACCGCGCTGCAAGGATTGCGGCGGAAGTCGCCAGCGCACTCCGCTCAGCGGCGCCGCAGTCTGCAAACGCCGCATGAGAGGCGATTGAAGCTTGCAGAATCGTAGCTCATGCAGGCCGCAGCGCTCCAGAGCCAGTAAGGCCTGTAAGAGATGCACGCTGCCTGTCGTGGCGCCAAAGAGGTGGGCGCCGCCTTGTACAAAGAAACGATTGGCAAAGGCTGCAGGTTGCGTCATCGGGTTGCTGACCTTGCGCTTGCGCCGGCTATTGTCATCGCCACGTGGCGCAGCGAGGCCAAGCCAGGAACGCAGCCGCTGCATGAAGCCCGACTGTGCAGGTTGGCGCGCCGCAGCAGCGACTTCAATGACGCTTTGCGGCAGCAGCATGGCGGCAACGAATAGCGGCGCCAGACGATCTGTCCCGGACCAGAAGCCGGATTGCTCCGGGGCGTTGTCGGCCAACAAGGCTGGCAGCCAGCGCCGCAGTTCGCCGGTCAGCGCCTCTGGCGAACGCCAGAAACGCTCCCAGAAACTGGCAAAGCATTCCGAAGCGCTGCGCGGTTTTTCCTCCAGGCTGGCCAGGGCGGGCGTCGCCGTGCCATTGCGCTGCAAGAGCTGCAATGAATCGCGGTACAATGCGCCGATAGCGCCCGGACTTTCGCGAAAGGGCGCCAGACTGCGCAGGACGCGCTCCGTCACAGCAAGATTGGCCGGCGCGCCGTCCCACAGCGAGAAAAGCCCCGTCTCGCGCTGCATGTAGAGGCGCAATTGCCGATGAAGGCTTTCTGCAATTTCATCTGCGTCCGCGCTGGCAATGCTGGCGCTGCCCCTTGATCGAAGAACATGAAAGGCAAAGAGTCGACTCGATGCCTGTTCTGCACATGCCATGCTGTACTTCCAGAGTTCCGTCGCCGCCAGTTCAATGGCCGCGCCACAATCAAGCAGGGCCTCGCCATCGCAGGGCAGCCATCCCTCAGGCGGACCGCGGTCTGGCCTGACCGGCGCCAGGGCCCACGCCGCCGATGGGCCAAAGGCGTCAACGCAGGGAGTCTTGAGTACTGAGACATTGCCCGATGCGTCTTCCAGCTTGAGGCCCGGATGCTCGCGATCCACCAGTACTTCGTAGCGGCGCCCATCGGCGTCGGCGCTTTGCTGCGGCGCGACCGGTTGATCAAAAAAATCAAAAACCCGTTCTGAATCGCCGTCGGGTACAATCACCTGCGCCTGGACTTGATCCCCGCTGAGGATGCTGTGCGGCAAAAATAGCCGGAGTGCAGCGCGGCATTGCAAATCAGCGGCAGCCCAGCGCCAGCCCTGCGTCTCGAAATGGATGACAGTCAATCGGTAGCGGCCAGGGAGGTCCGCGCGTAGCGCAAGCTGACGCTTCCCGGACAACAATGGCACAACGCCCACGATAGCGCCTGCATCTCCGCCAGGCCGCAGATCGGTGAAGAAGCGCCCCGCCCTCTGGCCGGCCTCCAGAGTAAGCGGAATGAGTTGACCGTCCTGCAATTGTTGCAAGATCGTCTGGCCCATGGCGCCGCTCCGGGAAAGCTCCAGGCAATAGAGTGCGGCGCCCGGTCGATCTACATTCAGTAAAACAGTAAATTGTTTACCACTACTTATTGATTCCGGCAAGAGCAGCATGTTCTCCGTTGGGGCCGGGAGAGGCTGGCGCTGCGGCAGCAAGGTCGAACAGCTCCGTTCACTGCCCTCGCCATGGAAATGCAGCAGGAAGGGACCGTGCGCACTGCAACCCTCAAAGCTCGTTTCTGCGCCTGACAGCGGGCCGCCGCTCCAGGCAATCTGCCCCAGGCTTGCGCAGCACTTCAGGCAAAGCAGGCTAATCCGTCCGCTGCCCTGAAATAGCTTCATGCCATGATCCGCCTCCAGTACCCGCGCCTCAAACGCCAGGCGGCCATTTTGTTCCCTGCTCGCGTCGATCACCAGCGCCAGACGCGGCCTATCTTCATCGGCCATCGCCGCCGCGACCGGCAGCGGCAAATTTGCCAGCAGCGCTTCGCCTGGCGCGCCGCGATCCAGGGAACGCAGCGTGAGAAAGCAAATCATGTTGCGATTGCGTTGATCGACCGGCAGCAGCTTTTCAAAATCGGGAGCGGTCAGCGAGCAGGCCACGAGCCCATCGGGCCCGGGCGTCACGATTTGGCTGGACAGGAGCGTCGGCCCCAGCTGCAAGCAGAGCGCAACCGATTGACCCGGCGGACCAAGGACCGCCAGCGCCGCTGCGCTGCCGCGCTCCAGGCTGCTCTCCAGCGACAGAATCCGCCACGGAGTTTGCGAAGGATTGGCCGGCAGGCAGTCAAATTCTTGCCCGAAAAGCAGACCCGGATCAAAACTCAGTTCCCCTCTAATGTATAGTTTTCTAAAATGTTCAAAGAACGGTGCAGCGCTTGCTGGCGCCGGGTGTTTGACAATCTCACTCAGTCTGTTTTCGGATATGCTTTCAGCAAGGATGGCGCGCAGGTCGCGGTGTTCGGCCTCATCAGCCGCGTCGGCCAGCAGCGCGCCCGCCGCCTGCTTTTCGAGCGATAGACAAAGCGTTCGCCGATCCGCTACGGCCAGCTGCTGTAAAATCCATAGCGGCCGGTCCAGGACGCGCGCCGCTTCCTCTGCAAGGCAGGGATTGGCCTCCAGCAGAGCGCGTAACATGCGCCGAGCAGACGCGCCATCTGCAGCGGCGGCCGCAATACGAACCAGCCTTCGGGCATTCTCCCGCCATTGAGCCTCTGTGCTCATCCGGGCCTCCTCGACAGACCGACACATTGTGCGCCGCCGACAGACGCGCGGCGACATGGTCCAGACTGCCGGTAGCCTGTTGGACGAAGCAAAGCGCCGCTGTGGCGATCAAAAATTGGATCGTGGCCCAGGCAAAGGCGGCGCTTCCAGAACTTCAAACATTCCGCTACGTTGCCATTGCTGCGCCCATTGCAGTGGAGTCTTGCCGCGGGTTACAACTGTGCGATCGGCCCCGCTGGACAGCAGGAGCTGAACAACATCGAGATTGTTTCTGGCGATCGCCAGATACAATGGGGTTTCGCCGCCGCTGTTTTGAGCATTGACAGCGGCGCCCCTTTCCAGCAGGTAGCGGGCGGTTGCCAGATCGCCCGAACCGCCGATCACCGCATGCAGAGTTGAGTCCTTGCCATACTCTGTTACGAAGTGTAGATTTGCGCCGGCGGCTTCTAAGACTTGAATCGTTTGCAGATGGCCATTGCTGGCTGCGCGCCACAGCGGCGTGCCGCCATCGAAGTACTCAATCTTGTTGAAATCGGCCCCGCGTTGCAAGAGCAAACGCACTGTCTCGGTCCGGCCAAAAGAGGCGGCCAGATGGAGGGCAGTGACAAACGGATCATAAGAGATCGAATCGACAGCCGCGCCGTGATCCAGGAGCAGCCTGCAGACTTCAGTATGGCCTTCCGCAGCCGCAAACATTAGCGGCGTCATGGATTGAAAGGGGCCGCCCATGGCAAAGACCTCTGCCTTTGCGCCCCGGGTTAGTAGTTCGTTCACCTCGGAAACGGCGCCCTTCTGGGCCGCCTCAATAAGCCGTTGCTCAAGCGGGCCTATCTCCGCCTGCTGTTTCTCGATTTCCGCTGCGCGACGCCGCCGGTTTTCCGCCGCCCCGGCGTCCAGGGCCTGACCCCTCACGATGCCGGCGCCCAGCAACATAAATAGCGCTACGGTCAATATAGCCGCTTTATACACTTTCATGAGAATGAAATTGGGAAAGAGGCGCAGCACTTCAAGCCTGAATTGGCAGGCAGGCGCCGCAATCCTGCGTTCTGGCTGCCGCCGGCAGTCATTTCTGAGCGGGGTCTTGCACCAAAAGCGACTTGTCCTGGCAAGCGCCAGGCTCGTTTCTCGACGGCAATGAGCTCTAACGATTCGCAAACCGAAGCGCAAATCTATACCGATCGCATGCTGGCCTTTATCCGCGCCAAAATGGACGAGCGCGACGCGCGCCGTGAGCACAAACTGCGCGGGCTGCATCCCAAACACATTGGCCTGGCGCAGGGCGAGTTTGTAGTGCCGCAAAATCCGCCGGAGCTGGCCGTAGGACTCTTTGCAAAGCCCGGGCGTTACAAGGCCTTCTTTCGCTTCTCCAACGGCGTGGCCGATGTTGCCAAAGACCGCGGACCGGTGCTGCGCGGCTTTGCCATTCGCGTTTACGATGTAGCTGGCGAAAAACTGTACCAGGACGATAATGGCGAGAGCAGCCAGGACTTCATCCTCAACAGCTATCATACCTTTGGCATGAATACGGTGAGGGAGTTCTACGAACTGACGCAGGCCGTAGCCAACAAGAAACTGCTTTCATTCTTCTTTAATCCCTTCAACTCGCACATCGGGATGCTCAAGCACGCCTCGAAGATGGGCGTGGATTGCGCCAATCCGCTGGACCTGCCCTACTACAGCATGACCACCTATCGCTTTGGCGATACCTACTGTAAATGGATGGTCCTCCCCAAACAAAAGAGCGCCGAACCAGCGACCAACCATCCCAACGCGCTCAGCCGCGCCTTTGACACATTTCTGCGCGGCCAGGAAGCGCGCTTTGATTTTTGTGTGCAGAAGTTTGTCGATGAGCGTCGCACGCCGCACGACAATGAACGGCGCAGCTGGTCACAGAGCGATGCCCCGCCGCAAAAAGTTGCGGAGTTGATTTTCCCGAAGCGCGAAGTTGACTCAGCGACTCTGGAAGGAATCGAACACCGCACCGCTTTCAATCCCTGGCATACGCTGCGCGAGTTTCAGCCGGTGGGCGAAATCAATGACGCACGCGGCCGGATCTACCAGGAAATTGCCGCCTACCGACGCAAGTAGAAGTTCGGAACGAACAACATGGGGCGATTCCCACTATTATTTTGCGGACCATCCACGCTGGCCGCAATACTGTCGCTCGCCAGTTTCCAATATTGCTCATCACCGGATGATCTTCCCTGTTCGCTACGAACCGACGCCCCATCGCTTGAGAAGAATCTCTGCACACCGGATCAACTGGAGGCTCTCGAAAAAAGGCGGCAGGACCGTGTGATTCGCGGAATTTGCACCGTTCTACTTGCGGGTTGCGTTGAGCGCTGCACCGGTACTCCCCCGTACTGCCGCTTCGACCCGCCAGTCTGCTATGAATGGGCTGCTTGCGCAGCCGGCTTGAGCGGCCAATCAACGTTGTAGGGTGCAAATCGCCTGGCGCACCGTCGCCAGATCTTTTAGAAACGCGCCACAGCCTGGATACCCAGGCTACAAAAACAGCCGGAGCGCCGCCCGTCCGCCAAAGCCTGTAGTCGCTGTCAGAAAGCTGAGCGCTGAAAATATTCCAAAGGGCGAAAACGGCGCTCGACTGAGTTGGGGGCGGATCGCCAGGATTTGAAAAAGCAGCGGATTGCTTACGGCGCCTGCAAGACTGCACAAGATCAGCCACGGCGGGACCCTGTCATCCAGCGGGGCGAAGCTGAGCAGCAGCAGCGCCATCAACAGAAAGTCGACATGGCTTCGGATCATGTCCGCATCAGATTGAATCCAGCGTTGCAGCGGCGTAATTTGCAGGTAGCGTCGACCTACCACGAGCCAGGCTTGTAACAGCGCAACGAGTACAAGGGTCATGGCCAGCTTGATTTGGATTTCGGTAAGATTCATTGCCGAAGCATAGCAGAACCAGAGTCGCACGTCGTCGCAAGGTATACGGCGGGACACAAGCGGCAGTCCCGGCGCACAGCATGGGTCGCCAGTCATACAAAACTATGGCAGAATCGCAGACATGGAAACCTATCAAGTTGCGATTGTTCTTGGGCAATTTTGTTTTGCGGCAATGCTCTATGGCTGGATTGCACACTGGCTGCTCTGGCCGCGCCTTACCGTTATGCCGCGCGCGCAGGCGTTGCAGGCGCCGCTGATCTTGCAGGCCTTCCGCTATCTGGGATTGATCTTCCTTCTGCCCCAGGTGATAGGCGCGGAGCTGCCGCGCTACTTTGCACTGCCCGTGGCTCTGGGCGACCTGCTGACCGCCAGCCTGGCCTTTGGCGCACTGGCCGCGTTGCGCAGACAATCGTCTCTCGGCATCCCTCTGGCCTGGCTGGCCAACCTGATTGGCGCGGTCGATTTTCTTTACGGCTACGCCGTCGGCATCACTCTGCATGTGCCGCTGGGCGCCGCCTTCTATGTGCCAGCGCTCTTCAATCCGGCCATGGCCGTGGCCCATCTGGTCGCATTCCGTTTGCTTCTGCAAAAGAAGACAGCGGCCGTCGCTCTGGCCTGAGGCCGGCAAGGGGAAAGTGAGTTGCCGGGCGCTGCCGCTGTGTCAATTTCCAGAGTTGTGTTCGGCGCTCTTGAGGTTTGGCTGATCGGCGGCGCCCTGTTTGCCCTGGTCTGGGCGGCGGGCCTGGCGCTGCGCCGCCGAGAACTGCGCGATCGTGGCGGCCTGCTGGCGCTGCTGCTGCTGCTGGCCGCATTATTCATTTCTGAATCGGCCAGGATTGAAATGACTTCTCCCTGGCTTAGCCTTGCCGTTGGCGCATTGAACTGGATGATAGGCCTTGCTATCGCCTTCTACTTTCAGCGCTCGATCTTATTGGTTCAAGCGGGTCGACGCAGGGCGGCGCTGCATTTTGCCGCTCCGCTGCTGTCTGCCTTCGCCGGTTTTCTGGTCGCTCCGCAGCATGTCGTCCGCTATGCTCCGGCGACAGGCGCGCTGGCGCTGGCCGCCTACTCCGGCTATATCTTGTGGAAACTCAATGCATCGATGCAAGAATGCAAAAACGCGGCGCAGCGCTACTTCCCTCAGCTCAAATTGATGATCATCTTCCAGTTTGGCCTTCTGGGAACAGTTGCCGAGGCATTGCACTGGCATAGCGGATTGCTGCTCTGGCGTATCGAAGGTCCGCTGATCTTGTTTGTCGCCTACTGGTTGGCCCAGGCGCAGCCTGCCCTGCTGGACGCCGTCGGCAGCGAAGTGCGGCGTTATGCTCGCAGCCGACTGGGGGCCATCGATCCCCAGGGAGTGCTGGGAGATTTGCAGCGACTGATGAGGGATGAAAAACTATATGCCGATGAGGACTTGAGTCTGGCGCGTCTTGGCGCCGAGCTGGGCCTCAGTGCACACCAGCTTTCCGAATTGCTGAATCGTATCGCCGGGCGCAGCTTTCACGACTACGTAAACGATTTTCGAGTGGCGGAGGCAAAGCGCCTGCTGCAGAACGAAGAACAGCGCAGCGCGCTTTCTATCGCCCTGGCGGTGGGCTTCGATTCAAAATCTACCTTTTACCGCGCCTTCCGGCAGCGGGCCGGCATGAGCCCCGGCGACTTTCGAGCTGCCAAAAAGAATCGCCCATCGGCAGCGGCCGGCCGCTGAATGGCGTATGCCCACGGTCTCGCCGCGTCGCGTGCTGAATACCTATGTAACCATCACGCTGCTTTCGACTTTTGCCAGCGCCTTCATCTGGGGAATCAACACGCTCTTTCTGCTTGGCGCCGGGCTGAGCATTACGGAGGCCTTCGCCGCCAACGCCTTCTTCACGCTTGGTCAGGCAATCTTTGAAATTCCCACCGGCGTGGTCGCCGACTCGCTTGGCCGCCGCGCCTCTTTCTTGATGGGAGCGATCACGCTGATCATTGGCACGGCGCTCTACTGGCTGCTCTGGAAATGGCAATCGCCCTTTGTCTACTGGGCGCTCAGTTCGATGCTGCTTGGCCTTGGCTTCACTTTTTTTTCGGGCGCCACCGAAGCGTGGTTGGTCGATGCGCTCAACCACGCCGGCTACCAGGGCTCGCTGGAAAATGCCTTTGCCCGCGGTCAGGTTGCCTCCGGCGTTGCCATGCTGGCCGGAACCTTCAGCGGCGGATATTTGGCGCAACAATTTGATCTTGGACTACCCTACCTGCTGCGCACCGCCTTTCTGGCGGCGGCCTTGGTGGTTGCGGCGCTGCTGATGCAGGACCATGGCTTTGCAGCCAGGTCGCACTCTTCCATGCTGCAGGCAATGCGACACATCATCCATGAATCTATCGAGCAGGGTTTGCGCAATGCGGCGCTTCGACCGGTCATGCTGGCTGGCCCATTTGTAATGGGCGTCGCCATCTTTGGCTTCTATGCCATGCAGCCCTACTTGCTGCAGCTCTACGGTCGCGCCGAAGCCTATGCGATTGCCGGTCTTGCGGCAACAATGATCTCTGCCGCGCAAATTGGCGGCGGCTTACTGACGCCCTGGATTCGAAAGCTATTTCGCCTGCGCAGTTCCGTATTGCTGGCCGGAACGCTCTGTTCCTCGCTTGCGCTCTTGCTGATGGGCCTCTGGGAGAATTTTTACGGCGTGCTGGCAACCATTGCCGTCTGGGCCAGTCTCTTTGCCGCAACCATGCCCGTGCGTCAGGCGTACCTCAACCAGCTGATTCCTTCGGCGCAACGCGCTACCGTGCTGTCTTCAGATAACCTTTTGAGTTCGCTGGGCGGAATTGTTTTCCAACCTGTGCTGGGCGGCGCTGCGCAACGATGGGGCTATGCATCGGCCTATGTTCTGGCGGCGATGGCTTCGCTGCTGGCGTTTCCATTCTATCTTGCTGTACGCCGAAGCGCATCGCCTGCCGATCAGATTGATGCACCATCGTCCTGATGGCAAGAGCGTGCAGCGCCTGGCGTCCGAAATCGCGATTTCGGACGACAGGATCGGGAAAACAGGGCATGCTTAAGCTGCCGGATGCGCGCAAGCGTCATGCCTGCCATCGAATCGAAAAGGGGAAGCAGGACATGCCAGCAGTGCAAACGCGCAATGTGCGATGGACCAACGATGCCTTTGCACCGCGGGTAAATGAAAGTTCGCCGGGCTATGAGGCTTACTACATAGTATTGAGCCATGGCAGCAGCGGACGCGCGCTGTGGCTGCGCTATACGCGCTTGAATCCCGTGCGCGGCAAGCGGCAGGGACCGGTTGGCGCTATCTGGGCCTCCTTCTTTGAAGCAGGCCGGCCGCAACGACATGCCTGCAACGCTCTGATGCTGCCCTTTGAGATTGTCGCCGAGGACCGGCCGCCCGCTGGCGCAAACGCCTGGCTGAGTCCGGGGCGCATGGTCGGCGCCGTGGAGACGCCACAGGGCCGACTGAGCTGGGATCTTCATATCGAGGGCGAGCTTGGCGTCTATCAGCCGCTGCCGCTGTGGCTGACCAGACTGCCAATTGGCGGCAGCAAGGATATCGTCCTGGACGCCAGGGCGACGGCTCGCGGCAGCGTCACGCTGGGCTCGGAGCGCATGAATTTCGACGGCGCCCGCGGCGCGCCGCATCATATGTGGGGAACTCGTCTGTCCCGTGAGATTTACTATAGCAGTACACCGCAATTTGACGGCGATGAAGAAGGCTGGGGCATTGAGACTGTTTCAGTGCGCCCCGATCCCTTCTCGCCGCTGATGAGCTGGGCGACCATCAGCCGACCGGGCGAAGTTCTCTCCAGCGCCAGTCTGTGGCGTATGATGACTGGATCCTGTCAGGCAACCTACCCTGCGTTGCAAAGCTCGCTGCGCGGCGCTGATTTTTCGCTTCAATTCAAGACCCGATTGGAAGAATCGCAGATCACCTCCTATCGCTTTCGCGATCCGGATGGCAAGACGCGCTATGTGGAGCAAAGCGATATCTGTCCAATGGAAGTTCAGCTGAACTACCAGGGAAGGATCAGGCATTTGCGCAGCCGCGCAGGCGGCGTCGTCGAATTTCACCGCAGCTCTGGACCCTGGAGCGATCGCAGCCACTGTGATCCCTATGGCGAACTTTTTAAGGACTGAGGGAAAATATGAGAGTAGGATGGCTGTTTGCCTGGTTGTTGATGCTGTCGCTTGTTGCAGGCATCGTCTGCCTGTTTATTTTGAATCCGCTGTGGGGCGCCATTGCCCTGGTTGCGCTCCTGATACTGGCGATCCTTGACTATCGCTTTTACGCCTCGCGCACCAATGCCTTTGCGGTGTGGGCCTATGTGGCCACGCGCTACATGCAGTTGAGCCGGGGTTCTCTGGAAAAGTTTGCGCGCAACACAAATCGGCTGCAAAAGCTGGCCGGCAATCAGCCGGCGCTGCTTCCGGAAAGTTTTCCCATGCGCAGTGGCGGCCGCCCGGCGATGGTCCATGGACTGCCGCACCGTCAACTGGACCAGCTGCCTTCGGCGGAAATGCGCGAGTACTTTCGTAAGCGTTTCACAAAGATGGAAGACATTGCCGACCTAAAGCGCAGCACAGTGGAATTCAAGCCAAGCGTCTGGGAATTGACCGGCGCCGAAGCGCTGATCGTCCAGAATTGCACAGCCGAGAACTGCAATTCCGAGCTGATGCGGGCCAGGGGCGAATTTGCGCATCTGCATTCGCACGACGGCAGTCTGCATGTGGTTGTGCCCATCCCCGATTTGATCACTATCATCCGCAAGGAGTGGGGCGACATGTTTGCGCCCTCTGGCGGTTTCTGGCGCAAGATTCCGCATGTCGCGCTGGTGTATGCGCCGCGCGACCGCGCCGAGGCTGATATCGTCGGCCGCGTTTTGCGGGCCTCTTTTCAATACTGTACCACTGCAAGCAAGGAGCGCAAGGCATGAGCAACCAACCACAGGCTACCGGATTGGTCGATCCCTCAAAGATTCGGCCGCGACCGCCACAGATCGACGCCAACCTCATTGGGCGACTGAAAAAGCTGCAGGATCTGAGCGCCAGCATTGCCGATGTGCTCGATAACTTTGGCGTGGATGGCGCAGTGGGCGCCAGCATCCTGCGGCCAACCATGGCCGGCAAAACGATCATTGGCACAGCTATCACCGTGCGCAAGACGCCAGCGCGCGAGGCGCCGGCCACGCTGTTGAAAGAGGGTCGTTCCGACCTGGGCGAGATCGAGGGCGCCAACCAATTGCGCGCCGGCGATATCCTGGTGATTGAAGGACAGGCCAACGTATCGGCCATGGGCGGCATCATGTCCACCATCTGCAAGCGCCAGGGCGGCATTGGCGCCGTAGTTGACGGCGGAGTGCGCGACATTGAACACTCCATCCACATCGACTTTCCCATCTGGTCCAGCCACGTGACGCCAATCACCGGCAAATGGCGCAGCGTGGTGGAAGAAATCAACGGCCCGGTCAGTATTGCCGGCTGCAAGGTTTTTGCCGGCGATCTGGTAGTGGCCGACGGAACCGGCGTGGTTTTTATTCCGCAGCAGCTGGCCGAAAAAGTCATCGAACAAATCGAGGCCATCTCCCAGAAGGAAGACGCCTTTCGCGATGCGTTGATGAGTTCTTCGACCGCTTCGCTGACCGATCTGCTGCGCGCCGTGCAGCAAGCGCAGTCGGCAAAGAGCAAGTAGCGCGAAATCTTCGGGCGGCGGCGGTCGCCGTCCGAGGCTAGCCCGGCGCCGCGCGGTACTCTGAAGGCGTCAGACCGGTGGCATCCTTGAAGGCGGCATTGAAGGTCGACTTGGAATTGAAGCCAACCTGCATGGCGATTTCCAGCACGCTGAGATTGCGATCCTCGCGCAGCAGTTTGCAGGCCTCGCCGATGCGAGCCTCGTTGATGAAGGCGTTGAAGTTCTTTTCCAGGCGCAGATTGACGTACTCTGAAAGCTGCCTGGGATTGATGCGCAAGCCCTCCTCGCTCACCGCTGCGCAAAAGGCAGGCAGGCTCAGTCCCTCAACCCGGTAGATGCGCTCCTGCTCCATCAAGCCCTTCAAGATCTTTGCCAGCCTTGATTCGTCAAAATCCCACTGTGGCAAACGATTGCGCGCCGTCTGCTGATCTGGATCTAGAAGTCGGCTCAATAATTGACTGAGCACAAATACTCCGGCCACAGAAAAGGTCACCAGGGCGGCGCCCCAGGCGTGCAGGTTGCTGCGGATCTCGCAGCGCTGGACGGCAATCTGACTGACCGCTCCGCCAATCAATGCAACGCTCAGCAGAACAAGAGAACCGATACGCAGCCGGCGAAGCTGTAGATCATCGAAGCGAGTCAGCATCGCAACGAGCATCACGCCGCCGCCGCTCAGAATCGTAAGCGGGCGCGGCAGCAGCGAAAGCCAGTGCAGGCGCATGTCCATCGCCGGCCCGCAGGTAGAAAGCGAAGCAACCACGGCCTCCCGCCAGCTGGCCAGGCCTGGCGGCGTGGTATAGAGACAGACGATAAGCGCGAGGCCGCTTAATGCGGCAAGCGCCAGCGCAATCCACAGATCACGACTGGCCGGATAGCGTGCAAAAAACAATCGGCCCAGGTAAGCGCTCAGCGTTGCCGGGTAGGCAAACATGGCCGGAAAGTGCAAAATGGAAATGATTGCCATGGCGTCGTTCTCAGCCTGCAAGAGACCCATCGCCGTTTGAATCTGCCACAAGCCAAGCGCGCCCATCATGCAAAGCAGGGCCAGCCGCCCGTGCTGCCGCGGCAGTCGGACTGCCGCCGATACGGCAATCACCAGGGCTTGCAGTGCGCCGTAGAGAACTGCGTAATTCAGGGCCGCTTGCATGGCAATCGTGGGGCCAAACCAGGGCCCGCCGCCCCGGTCCAGTCAAGCTGATTGGCAAGCGGCAGAGCGCCGCTTTTCGAGGGCGGACGGTGGTCGCAGCGGAACAAGCAGCGCCAGACGCACAGCTGGCTGCCGGACAGGAGGGATCATTCACGCCACAAATCAGCGAACGGCTGCGCAGCATACCGGGCGCCGCAGCCGAGGATATGAAGCAGATGTTTTCCGAGCAACGCGAGGCAGTGCAGCAAGAGGCCTTAGAATCCGCAGAGTTGCGCTGGATTGCCGGCGTGGTCGTTGCATAGAGCGTTGGCGTGCTCGGTTACCTGGCCTTGCGCCAGGCAGGCGCGGAGTCAAGATTGAATCGGGGCGAGATCATTCGGCGGCTTCAGGATAGTCGAGTGCGAATCCGAACCGAGTTCGGAGTAGCAGCGCTTTCGCTATTTGGCTCCTGGGCCAGGGACGAGGCGCGGCCAGAGAGCGATATCGACATTATGGTCCGATTCAGCGGACCGGCTACGTTTAAGGGCTACTTTGACCTGAGGGAGTATCTCGAATCCCTTCTGGATGGGCCCGTCGACCTGGTTACGGAAGGCGGACTTCCCGCGACGTTGCGAGCAACGGTAGAAAGGGACTTGATTCGTGTCGCGTGATTGGCGGATCTAAATGGATACTTCGCAATCGACGATGATATCATTTGGGACATAGTTTCGAACGAGCTAAGACCGTTGGAATCTGCGCTGCAACGGTTGCTGGATACCTCCCGGACAGAATGACTAGAGACCGGCTACAGCACCGGCCCCGCTCATTCCAGTCCAAGGGCGCCCATTTCTGCCAGGTAATCCATGTAGAGATTGATCACCAACGCAACACGCGCGGGCGGAAGTTTGCGAAAGCGCGGCCGCTCAAGCAGGTCCAGCAGGATCTCGTCGGCATCAATCTCAGCGTCGCGATGCAGTCGTTGATGCATGACCTGCGCCAGGAGAAATTGATCGGCGACGTGTATGTCGCCAAACTCGCGCTGAATCAACTGGTCGAGATAGGGCTTGTAGTCTTCCGGTTCAGGAATCACTGCCCCGCCGGCGCGAACGAAAAAGTTCATCACATCAAGGACGAAGCGCTTTGCATTCAGGATGTGCAGGCCCATTTGCCGACAACGCTTGCCCAGGGCCGCCGACAGCATTTCGTCATGCACTGCTTCGCTACGCGGCCCATAGAACAAATCGGCGCAGACTTCGAAGGAAATCTGATGGAGCAGACTGTCCAGGCCCTGCTCTCGGACCTGTTCGTCGGCAAGGTAGTCGGCCAGAGTCAGACGATCGATATTGGTTTGCATGGTTTACTCCCGGGGTAAGGGCCCTCAATCATATATGCCATTGGCGGGAGCAATTCTTGAGTTAGACGGCATTTTTTGGCGGCGGGCAAAGGCCTGGCCTCGGCCGCGGTTCTTCAGCGGATTTTCTGCGGAACGCAAAGTCCCACTGCGACCATAGAATGGTAGACAGGGGGAAATCGATATGGCAAAATTAAGCCAGCGGCTGCGTAACACGCTGGGCGACGCGGCCGAGGACCTGGAACAGATGTTTGAGGATCAAGCGGACTCGATCCAGCTGAGGGCCCTGGAATCGGCGGAACTGCGCTTTGGCGCCCGACTGGACCGCAGCATTGATAGCCTGCGCTCAGCCATGGACCGCAGGTTCGAGGGTCTGCGCGACAATATGGACCGCAAGATCGACGCTCTGCGCGACGATATGGACCGTAAGATCGGCGGTCTGCGCGACGACATGGACCGCAAATTCGCGGCTCAATCTGTTGACTTTGATCTGAAACTGGATCGACGCTTTGGCGAATTTCTGGTCTTGCTGCGCTCGGAAATCGACGCTCGCGTGGGCAAAGCGCTGACCGTGCAGACGCGCTGGATTGCCGGCATCGTTGTGGCGCAAAGCGTCGCCATCCTGAGTTATCTGGCGCTGCGCTAGGGCCGACTTCAGCGCGACGCCACTGTCTCCTCCATGATCTGTCGCATTTCAGCAAAGAGTCCTGAGAAGCGCGCTCAAGACCGCTGAAGTTTCTTGGTTGCGACTTGCCCCGCGGACCCGGTCGCGGCGGCGGCGTCCAAAAACGACCAAGGACGCCCGAGTTCTGAGGCGTCCAGTCATGCTGCCAGGACGCGACAGGTTACGAACGCTGAATGAGGGAACTGTGACGGCTCTTAACGGGCATCACGAGCGCCAATCCTGACCTGGCGAAAATCATTTGAAAAGTTCTTGACACAGGTTCCCGTTTTGGGAACTTCGCTTCCGGTGCGAATCATCAAAAGGAAGACGTTGTCCGATTTCTGGGTGAAACACCCCGATGCGGAACAGCCTCTCAAATCATGGTTCCACGAAGTGAAAAAAGCACAATGGGAGACCCCTGCCGAAATTAAGCGTCACTACCGAACGGCCAGCATCTTGAAGAAGGAACGCGTGGTTTTCAACATTGGAGGGAATGACTACCGGTTAGTGGTTCACGTCCACTTCAAAAGCAAGGTAGTATTCATTCGTTTTGTGGGAACTCATAAAGCATACGATGGAATCAATGCGCAGAATGTCTGATGGAGCAGCAAAGATGAAACTGAAGCCTGTCAAAACCAAGAAGGACTACGAAAGCGCACTGCGACGGATTGACGCGTTGATGGATGCCGCGAAGCAGTCAGATATTGATGAGCTGGAAATTCTGGCGACCCTGGTCGAGGATTACGAGGAAAAGCACTTCCCGATTGAATCACCTGACCCTGTGGAAGCTATCCGGTTCCGACTGGAACAAATGGGACTCACCCAGAGTGACCTCGCAGAGTACGTAGGAGGGAAAAGCCGCGCCTCGGAAATCATGAACCATAAGCGTGATTTGTCCAAAGCTATGATCCGCACACTTTCAAAGGCTCTGCAAATTCCCGTCGAGTCGCTTCTCGGAGTTTAGCAGGCCGAATCACATGTCGCGCACGGGTTTGGTAATGACATTTTATGCAATGAAATAGCCATGCTCCCCCGGTTGGGGAGTTCCAGAACGTGCTGAGGAGTATTATAGAGGAATTCGTCCTTTACCTCGCAGCCTGAGAATCGGCCTTTTTTCGAATTTGTAACTTTAATGCGACTGAATGGCGATTATCGGAATTCGTTTCACCGAACGATCCGTGCAACCCCTCCCTTGTTGACCTGGGTCAACAAGGGAGGCAACCGGAACCTGTGAAATCGATCCCGGAGCGGGCGTGCGGGCGAAGAAG
>JAIBBN010000023.1 GCA_019694655.1 Leptospirales bacterium | reverse complement strand
AATGGTTGCGCATCCTGGCAATCTCCTTCATCGTTTACGGCTGGTGGATGGTCTCCGTCCAGGCTTTCAATGGCGCTGGCGATACGATGACGCCCACTTATATCAATCTGGTCTTCTTCTGGCTGATACAGATTCCGCTGGGCTACTTCCTCGGGGTTCGCCTGCGCTGGGATCATTCGGGAGTTTTTTGGGCAGCCTTTGCGTCGGAGACCTCAGTCGGACTGTTTACGCTCTGGCTTTTCAAGTTAGGACGCTGGAAACGCGCGCAAGTGTAAGAATGAATGATTGTGGCGCCGGCCCGACGACGCCGGAGCCATGTGGCGCTTGCCATTTCAATCACCTGCTGCAGCGCAGTTGGTCGCGCGGCCTACTGCGACAAACGGCCGGCCGCCGCTTTCTCATTGCTTGATTCCAGCGGACAGCAACGAACTTTGCAAAGTTTTCACGGCGCCCCGTTGCTGCTGGGCTTTGCCTACGCCAGTTGCCGCGGGCAGTGCCCGGCGCTGTGGGCGGAGCTGAACCAGCAGCTACGCGCCGCCCGCCAACGGGGAGAATCGCTTTTTGCGCTGCTGATTACGCTCAATCCGGAACGCGACACGCCGGCGGCGCTACAGTCCGTGGAGACCGGACTGGACCCCCATCTTCGTTTTCTGCGCGGCGAACGATCGGCCGTAGAACGTGCGGCGATGGACTATCATGTCTGGCACCAGAAAAACCCGCTGCGGCTGCGCGAGCCCGGCTACCAATTCGAGCATACCTCTACAATTACGCTGATCGACGATCAGGGCTACATCCGCTGCGCCTACCCGGATCCTGGCGCCCTGCGCCGACAATTACCCGACGACCTGCAACGGATCAAGGACCACGACAATGACTGACTTTTTCAACGGCCTGCGCGAAAAAGCAATTTCACCGCAGATCCAGGACCTCTGGCGCCTGGAGATGGTCAAGTTCGATCGATTCATGCTGGCCCTGCTGTTCCTGCACGCCCCCTTTGCGCTCTTTGCCGCGCCTTACGGTTATGGAACGTGGCTGTATGGCGTCATTGGCGCTTCCCTTGCCTGTCTGGTCGGAACGCTGGCCTATCTCTTTGCGCGAGGGACATTGCTCAGCCGATTCATCATGGCCAACATGCTGGCCGTGTATTCGGCCACCTTTATTCTGCAGCAATTTGGCCGCATTGAAATGCACTTTCATGTCTTCGGCTCGATTGCCTTTCTGGCAATCTACCGCGACTGGCGCGTGCTGCTGGCCCCGGCGCCGCTTGTGGTTCTGTACCACACCGCCCTGAACTACTGTCAGGTCTATGGCATAACATTTCTGGGATTTCCGCTGGTCGTATTCAACTACGGCGCCGGCCTGGATATCGTCTTACTGCACGCCTTCTTTGTCGTATTTGAGACCAGCGTACTGATCTACTACGCGCTGCAGTTTCGAAACCAATTCGTCCAGCAGCTGGAGTACTCAATCGAGCTTCGTTCACGCGGGGCGCGGACGGCGGCGCAGGCCGGCGAGATCGGGCAATCGATTGTGCGCTCCTCGGACGAGATCTTGAGCGCATCGCAGACGGTGTCGACGGTGGCGCATGATCAATCTGCTTGCATCGAAGAAATCTCGGCAAGTTTTGAGGAAATCGGCGCCGGCATGGACAGCCTATCGGCCATCGCGCGCAAGCAAAAGGGCGAATTGGCCAGTATTCAGGATCGCCACGGCGTTCTGCTCGATTCCGGACGGCACTTGAATCTGGAAATGACAGCGGCTTCTCAGCTGGCGGCGATCGCCCAGGAGCATGCACAGCGCGCAGGCTCGGCGCTGGACCTGATCATTGGATCAATGGAGGCGATTGACGCCAATTCTCGCAAAGTGCGCACCATAGTCTCCGTCATCAATGAAATTGCCGATCGCGTCAATCTGCTCAGCCTGAACGCGTCGATCGAAGCGGCGCGCGCCGGCGAATACGGACGCGGCTTTTCCGTAGTCGCCCAGGAAATTGCGCGACTCGCGGAGCGGACGGCAAGCAGCGTCGACGAAATCAATTCCCTGATCGATCACAACAGCGTCGAGGTCCAGGGCGGTCGCAAGAGCGTATCAGCAGGCGTCGAAGTGATCCGCGCGCTGGTGGACAAGATCAACGCCGTGGCCGATCGGCTGGGCAGCATTGGCCGCTCGATGGATTCCCAGATCCAGGCCTACGCCAACAGCCTGGGCGAAATTGGCAGCATGACCGACGAGGTGCGCGGCACCCTGTCCTCGCTGTCGGAACAGGCGGCGACCGTACGACATATCGCCGAGGCCGTCCAGACCCTGGCCGACATGTCACAGAGGCTGGTCGCCGCGTCGCTGCAAATGCGCAATATCATGGACGGCAACCGAGAACAGGCGGCGGAGCTGTCCAACGCCGTTCAGTTGCTGGCCGGCGGCGCCTGAAAGGCCGGCAGCCGCCTCCCCCGATCTCAAATCGCCCCCCGGCCCAGATTCCGGGCCGCCGGCGCTTAGCGCTTGACCTGATTTTATTTAAAATATTTAGTGACTTTTTGGTAACATGTCAGATGACGAGCTCCATCGGGTCTTCCGGGCCCTGGCTGACGCCAGCCGTCGGCGCATCCTTGACCTGCTTCGAGATGCGCCGGGTCTGAGCGTGGGCGAGGTGGCCGAACAGTTTGCCTTCAGTCGCTTCGCGGTGATGAAACATCTGCGATTGCTGGAAGAGGCCAATCTGTTGCAGACCCGTAAGGAAGGACGCTACAACCGACTGTATCTGAATTCCATTCCAATTCAGATGATTCAGGACCGCTGGATCACGCGCTACAGTCGCCACTGGTCGCGTTCGCTGACTCGATTGAAATACTCGCTGGAGGAAAAGAATATGAACGTTGCTGTGCGACAGGTCTATACCGTCTACATTCGCACTACCGAGCAGGCCCTGTGGGATGCGCTGGTACAGGCGGAGCTTACGCCGGAGTGGTTTGGCGGCATGAGCCTGCGCTTTGAGCCGCGCGTCGGCGCCGAGCTGCACTACACGCGGGTAAGCGAAGATGGCCAGCCGGTGAATCTGGTGGGCGGCCGGGTGATAGAATTTCAGCCGCCAAAACGAATCAGTTATAGCTTCAAACTGCTTTGCGAACCGGCGGCCGCCGCCGATCGCGAATCGCGCGTAAGCTATGAACTGGAATCACAGGGCGAGCTGATGAAGCTGACTGTGATCCACGACGACTTTGACGCTGAGACCGCAACCTTTCAGGGTACATCGCAAGGATGGCCGCGTTTCCTCAGCAATTTGAAAACGTGGCTGGAAACCGGCCGCGCATTGCAGTTTCCCACAGAGGGATAAGGAGCAAGAGATGATCGACACAGGAAAAAAGAATCTGATAGCCGGAATTGTAGCCATGTTGCTGGCCATGTTTGGCGGCCTGGCCCTGGCCTTTACCTTTGACGCATTTGCCGTGCGCGGCAACGACCACGTACTTTCGCTGGTACGTTTCTATTTGCGCGAAGGCCATTCGCACGGCATGCCGCTGGCCATTTTCAATATGCTGATTGCGCTGTGGGTGGACCGCGTCGAGCTTTCCCGGACGCTCAAGCAAGTGGTCTCGTGGTCGGCGATTTGTTCGCTGATCCTGCCGCTGGCTCTGGCCATGAAAGGCGCAGCCGGAGCGCCGTCCGATTTTCCGCCGCTTGGACTGCCAGGCGTGCTTGGTTTGGCCCTTGCACTGTCGTTGATGCTGGCCGGCGCCATTCGCATGAAGCGCGGTTGAGGCGCGATTCACGGACTTCGGCCTTCAATAAAGTTCAAGGCCGAAGCGCCGCAGCACAAGGGCAAGCAGCAGGAAGCAAACGATCGTCAATAGAGCGCCGCCGGCAAGGGCCCCCCAGAATCCAAGGCGCGATGCCAGAGTTGGAAAGGCCAAGAACATCGGCAGCGTTGGCAGCACGTACCAAAAAGTATAGTAGGCGTGGTTCTGGATTTTCCCGGCGCTTTGTTTTTCAAAGTGCAGCCAGAGCAGCGTCAGAACTGTGACCAGGGGAAGCGATGCAATCAAGGCCCCGGCCCGGTCCGAGCGGCGCGCAACTTCCGATACGACGACCACGATCGCCGCCGTACTCAGATACTTAACAGCCAGATAGAAGCTCATTGTCACCGGGCAAGCGAAGCCTGCAGGCGCCATTTTCCGCCTCGACAGGGGGCGTGCCAGACGCTTTTTGGCCAAATGCGCGAAGCATTCAAGCTGGAATCGACGGCCGGAACCGGATACTTCTACGTCTTCTCCAAGAACAAGAAGAAGCAACAAGGCAAGCTGGAAGTCAAAAAATACGACCCCCGCGCCCGTAAGCACGCCCTCTTTGTAGAAAAGAAACTCAGCAAGTAAGGCTAAAGCGCGGCCTTGCTCTGCCCTGCAAAAGTCAATCTGGGCCTTGAGGTGCGCCATCGGCGCGCCAGCGACGGCTATCACTACATCAACAGCATCTTTCTACCGATCTCCTTTGGCGATGAGCTCTTGATCGAAGAGGCCGCCGAAGACCGCTTTGTCAGCATCAACGAATTGCCGCCTCCTTATGATGCCGATTATTCCGCCGTCAGCAGCGGCGCCGGAATGGAACGCAACCTGGTCTGGCAAACGCTGCAGGCCACGGCGACAATGGAGCGTCCGCGACTGGAAGTCCGCCTGAGGAAACGCTGTCCTACCGGCGCCGGCCTTGGCGGCGGCAGCGCCGACGCCGGAGCGCTCTTGCGCTTGCTTGCAGCGCAATTTGGGCTTCCCATCGATGCCCTGCGCAGCGTGGCCGGCGAACTGGGCGCAGATGTCCCCTTCTTTCTGGACCCCCGGCCGGCGGAAGTAAGCGGAATAGGAGACATAATCAAGCCGTTGGTTGTGGGACCGGGCCACGGAGTGTTGATCTACAGCGGCGCTCCGTCGCCGACCGCCGCCGCGTATGCCGCTCTCAAAAGAGCTTTACGGCCAGACCCTCCTCCCGAATCGTTGTCAGCGTTGACTGCAAGCGTGCGCGCATCGCTGGCACAGTCTGATTGGTCCGCATTGAGCGAACTCAAGAACGACTTTGAAGCGGCCGTATTTGCTATGCGACCTGATCTGGAGCGGCTCAAGGCCGCTCTTTTTGATTGTGGGGCCGCATACGCATCGCTCAGCGGTTCGGGCGCCGCGCTCTTTGGCCTGGCGACTGACGCCGCGGAGTGCAATACAATGCTCACTCGCCTGCAATCACAACTGCCGGAGGCGTTCCTTCGTTCCTTCCAGATTCTGGGGGCGACGGATGAGCGGACCGGGCGGCGCTAGCGCCGCAAAACCAGAATTGGGACGTCGCCAAGCGGTAAGGCAGCTGGTTTTGGTCCAGCCATACGGAGGTTCGAATCCTCCCGTCCCAGCAGATATTGTAAGACTGCAACTAATGAATCAGGTCGAACAATTACCCGCCGCTGTGGTGCTGGCTGCCGGCAAGGGTACGCGGATGCGCTCCGAACATCCCAAGGTGGCCGCTGTGCTTGGCGGTCGAGCGCTGATCAATCACGTCATCAGCAATCTGGCGGCAGCAGGCGTAGGCCGCCAGGTAATCATTGTCGGTTATCGCCAGGAAGAAGTCCGCGCCCTCGCCAAGTTGAATGCCGGCCTGCAGCTGGATTTTGCGGTGCAGGCCGAGCAGCATGGCACCGGCCATGCCTTTCTCTGCGCTCGCGAAGCGCTGCAGACCTTTCAGGGTCCAACGCTCTGCACGGCCGGCGACATGCCGATGATCCGGCCGCAAAGCTTTCAGGCCCTGCTTGATTTTCATCGCCGCGAGGGCAACGCCGTGAGCGCGCTTTCCGCACAGCTGGATAACCCCGCTGGCTACGGACGAATCGTTCGCGATAGCAAGGGCGCATTGTTGAGAAACGTTGAAGAAAAGGATGCCAGCGAGGAAATTCGCCGCATTCGCGAAGTGAACACTGGCGTTTATGTTTTCAATGCGCCCGCGATCTTTGATCTGATCCAACAAATCGGCAAAAGCAATGCACAAAACGAGTATTACCTTCCGGACGCCATTGCCGTGGCGCGCCAGCAGGGTCAGAAAGTCGGGGCATTGCAACTGGAAGACAGCTCCGAGGCCCAGGGCGTGAATTCGCCAGAGGAGCTGGCCGCGCTGGAAAGCAGGCTGGCCGCCCGCGCTGGATGACGGAGAGCAAGACGACGATGGCCTACGAAATGCTGATTTTTTCAGGCGCCGCCAACCAACCGCTGGCGGAAGAGATCTGCGCCTACCTTTCGATTCCGCTGGGTCGCGCCGTGGTGCGCCGCTTTTCCGACGGCGAAATCTCGGTGAAACTGGACGAAAACGTCCGCGGCCGCGATGTCTTTCTGATTCAACCGACCTCGGCGCCGGCCAACGATCATGTAATGGAACTGCTGCTGATGATCGACGCCCTGCGGCGCGCCTCCGCCGCTCGCATCACTCCGGTCATTCCTTACTACGGCTACGGTCGTCAGGACCGCAAGAGCGAGCCGCGCGTGCCGATATCGGCGCGAGTGGTGGCGGACCTGATCGAGAAGATGGCGCCGCACCGCTTGCTGTGTATGGACCTGCACGCTGACCAGATCCAGGGTTTCTTTCGCGTTCCAGTCGATCACCTTTACGCAGCGCCCGTGTTTGTAAATTATCTGAAGGAAAAACAGCTCAGCGATGCGGTAGTTGTTTCGCCGGACTCCGGCGGCGTTGAACGTGCGCGCTTCCTGGCCCGTCAGATCAACGCCGGCCTGGCGATCATTGATAAGCGGCGGCCGCGCGCCAATGTCGCCGAAGTGATGAACGTGATCGGCGACGTGAAGGATCGCACCTGTATTCTCTACGACGACATGATCGACACGGCGGGGACGATTGCCAAGGCCGCTGCTGCGCTGAAGGAAAACGGAGCGCGCTCCGTCATCGCCTGTGCTACGCATGCGGTGCTCAGCGGACCGGCGCTGGAACGCTTGCGCGACTCGGCGCTGGACGAGGTCGTCTTGACCAATTCCATCCAGCTGCCTGCGGAGCGGCGTATCGATAAGATAACCACGCTATCCGTGGCCAGACTGGTCGGCGAAGCAATCCGGCGCATCCACAACGAGGAATCAGTGAGTTCGCTCTTTCTATAGAAGAGCAATTTTGCAGTCGCAGAGAGACCGAAGTTCTTATATATTTGGGAGTATAGAGATGAGCCACTACAATCTGAACGCCGAAGTCCGCAAAGAATTCGGCAAAAACGAGGCCGGCAGGCTTCGTCGCGAGGGTCTGATCCCCTGCAATCTGCTGGATGGCGGCAAGAGTACGCTCTTGAGCATCAACGATCGCGAATTCTCGCGCTTGATCCAGAGCGGATTGCGTCAGAGTTCGCTGATCGAACTCAACGCCAACGGCCAGAAGGAACGCGTCATCGTAAAGGAAATCCAGCGCGATCCGGTCAGCAATCAAATCCTGCACATCGACTTTTTGAAAGTAGTCAATGGCAAAAAGGTTCTGCTGACGGTGGCCGTCGAACTGACCGGCCAGTCCAAGGGCGTGAAGGCCGGCGGAGCGCTGGAACAGTACATCAACAAGATCAAGGTGCGCGCCACGCCGGAAACTTTTGTCGATGTCATCACGGTCGATGTCACCGAGCTGGATGTCGCTCAGTCCGTGCACCTCCGCGATCTGGGCGCGCCGTCCAGCTGGGAGTTGCTGCTGGAAGGCAATCCGATTGTGGTCAAGGTTGCACAGGGTCGCACGGCAACGGCGGATTCGCCGGAAGCCGGAGCGGCGGCAAAGAGCTGAGGCTCAGGATCGATCCCCGTTGCGCCTGGTGCGGCGCGGGGATGAGTGCGGGGCCTGGCGCCCCGCCCGGCCGCCGGCCCCTGAATTTCAGGGGGGCAGGTTGCCGAAACTTGATAGCGGGGCGGGCCCTATGAAACTTATCATCGGACTCGGCAATCCAGGAGAGAAGTTCGTCAACTACCGGGCGAATATCGGCTTCAAAATCCTGGATGTAATTGCCAACAACAACAACATCGACATCCGAACCAAGAAGAAGAAGTCGCTGATTGGACGCGGAGACTTTGAGGGCGAGGAAGTCGTTCTGCTCAAGCCGCAAACTTTCTCCGAATTGTCCGGCGAAGCGGCGCTGTACATTGCATCCTTTCTGCGGATCAAACCCGACGATATCATCGTAATCCTCGACGACTTCAGTTTGAACCTTGGCCGTCTGGTCGTGGAAAAGGGCGGCGAGGACTACGCCCACCCGGCCGTCGAAAATCTGCGCATCAATCTGAAATCTCCGGAGTTCATCCGCGTGCGCGTGGGCATTCAGGGCCCGGCGACAAATGGCACCGTGCGAACCAAGTACGTAATGCAGGAGTTTGAGCCGCTGGAAAATCTTCAGCTGATCACAATCATCAACGACGCCGAGGCGGCCATCCGCTCCATCACACACGGCGAGATTGAAGAAGTGGTGGAGAAGTTTAAGTTCTAGAAATGGGCGATGGCGACAACGCCGGCCGCCGGCGTCGCTGCGTATACTCCGCTTTGCTGTAAGATTCCGCTCGCGGTCTGTACGCGGTAAGCCAGCAGCGTCCCATCGGTAGCGTTAGCCACATAGACCAGCCGGTCGCTTTCATCGATGGCGATGCGAATGGGACCTGCTCCTGCCGCGCCCGATCCGGCGGCTATATTGCCGTTGGACTGCAGGCTTTGATCGACGGCAGATATTGCGTACTGGTAAACCAGACCGTCCATGGAATCGCTGACCAGCGCAAATCGGCCGGAATGAGCGGGAAAAACATCGGAGGACTGACTGCCGGCGGACGCCGTCCCTACAAGCGCCATGGTCGGCGCGGCAGTATCTACGACGCCAGTGTATGCGCCAGAGCTATCGGCCATGTAGAGCACAGGTCGGCTATGATGAAAGCGCAGCGTGTTGCGAACCGCAAGCGAAAACTCCAGCGTTGCCAGCGACGATGCGCGGCCCGAAGCAGCATCAATTGGAAATGAATCGACTTGATTCGAGCCATGATCGGCGGTAACCAGCAATGCGCCGCTGGAATCAATTGCCAGGCGATGCGAATCGATTCCAACTACTTCCGTCGGCAGAACGGCCTGCAATTCGCCGCTGGCTTCATTCACAACAAAGCTGATTACCTCGCCGGCGCTGATTGTCAATGCGTAGAGGCGCCGTCCATCGGGACTGAGAATGATGTCCTCAAGGCCAGTATCGGCTACAATTGTGCTGAGCAGGCTCAGAGCGCCGGTGCTGCGGTCGATGCGATAGCTCTCAATTTGACCGCTTCCCTGAATCGCCAGAAATAGCAGGCCGCCGGATGGATGTATGGCAATGGCACGATAACTGTCGCCGGTAGCGGCAACGACTTTTCTTGAAGTTAGCGAGCCGCTTGCTGCATCGACGGCGTAGGCTACTACCTCCGTCGGAGTCGTAATCCCGGCAACGTAGACGTAACGCGGCAAACGTTGCGCGTAGACCGCCAGGAAAGCCAGCGGACTGCAGGCCCCGTCGGTGGGGCGACACTCGTATTCTACGCACTGCGCCCCACAAAGTAGCGATACCAGAGCTGCAAGTAACCTGGACCGGGCCGGGAACATTCGTCTTAGAGAGTGCATGATTCCAGCCAGCTGTCAATGGGCCATTATTCCCCACTCCCCCGCTGGGAAGCCTGGAAATTGCAACGAAGCTCTTGCCAGGCTGCTCCCCCCGTCGCTCCAAAATACTACCGATACTATGACGGGTAAACCGTTGCATGTTGTTATGAAAACATGACGGTGGCCGAGTTCAAGGCCAAGTTCTCCGAGGTCCTGGCATCGATTCAGAAGGGCGAGGAAGTAGCCGTCTGCTACGGTAAGTCGCGACGTTCAAGCTGCGTGCGGATTTCAAGATGACCGATCAAGAGATGCTCGGATGACCTACGTCGTCGATACGCATACGCTACTGTGGGCATTATTTAAGCCGGATGCACTGTCCCAAGGCGTCAAAGAGATCATTGGGGACAGAGCAATCGGCGTCTACGTATCAGCAGCAACTTTCTGGGAAATCTCTCTGAAATACGCACTGGGCAAGTTGGAGTTGAAAGGCGCCGAGCCGGAGGACATTCCGGAAGCCGCAAACAAATCCGGATTCGAGATCCTGGGCCTCGATGCTGATGTGCTGAGTTCCTACCACCGTCTGGTGAAGACAAAACACCGCGATCCATTTGATCGAATGATCATCTGGCATTGTATCTAGGACAGGCGCCGTCTGTTGTCCAGAGATCAGGAGATGAAGCGGTACGAACGAGCGGGTCTGCGCCAGCTCTGGTAGTTCTTGTCGTCGGTGCTGTCCGGCGCCGGCCTCAAATGGAATCAATGTATCAGTAAACAACCAGCTCCAGCGCAGTCGCCGAAGGCGCGGCCAACTGTTGGATCGCGGGGCCAATACTGCCGTCGCCCGTATAGAGCGCCCGCGACTCGACCAGCGATGCTGTGCCCGAGGCGGTATAGAGCATGCCTCGTTCGCTGAGTAGAACCAGCGCCTGTGGATTGGTTGGCACGGCCGTCGAATCCTGTTGCGCACCGATGGTTCCATTTTGTGAATTGCGTGCGCAGCGATAGAGCAGATTGTCGCCGCGGTCCAGAAAATAGATCCAGGCGCCGTCCGCGGAGATCTTCATGTCCGAGACGTCGGAGTGCGTATAAGTAAATGCGCCTTGATCAGTCAGATTACCTGTTTGCGCATCGCGCGCCAGCAGACCAACGCTGATGAATGTGGAATTGAGCGCGTAAAGATAGGATTCGTCAGGCGAAAGCAGCAGCAAACTGGTATCGCTGCCCAGGGTCCAATCTGGCAAAACCTGGGTCAAAAGTCCGCTACTGGCATCCACCCGGAAGTGGCGTACGCTGGCCGCATCGTATTGCGATAGATACAGATCACGGCCGCTTGAATCCAGAAGCACGCCATAGGGACCCAGGTCTGTGGCAACCTGGGCAATGCGTTGTGCTGCGCCGCCCTCCACCCTGAACACGTCCAGAGTATTGCTCACGCTCTCCGCTACGTAAAGGAAGCGATCATCCGGCGAAAAGCGCAGTGCAAAGGATGTTGATCCTAAATCGAAGCTGTAGCCTAAGCTCATCGCTCCCCGCAATGGGTCCAGAGCGATCAAGTGCAGTGTCTGGCCCGCAACGGCGGCAACGAGGCCCCCGCCCTTGCTTGCCGCCATGGCCGAGGGCGTTGCGTTCAAGCTGAGGCTGCCGGCCAGACTTAAGGCGCCGCTGGCGTCGAATGCAAACTGTAGAATCGAATTGGAGGCGGCCACATACAGGAATCGAGGGCGCGGCTGCCAGACCAGCAAAGCTGTTAGCGGATTGCATCCTGCGTCGGTCAGACGGCAATCGGCGCGCTGGCATTGCAATTGCGGCAGAGCTGCAATGGTCGCCAGCAGCCCAAGCAGCAAAGTCCTGATCCCATTCATCGGCACTACACGCTGGACTATTTCCACATGCCTGTCAAGGGGCCATAATTCCCCACTCCCCCGCCAGGAAGCCTTGAAATTGCAACGAAGCTCTTGCGAAGAGGACGGTCCAGCCAATCCTTGCCAGCACAGTGCCGCAGCTCTGACCCATGCGCCGCCTTGCTTCGACTCTTCTGCCATTCATTGCCCTTGCGGCCTTCGTCCTGAAATGTGAGGCAGCGTCGCGGCCGTTGCCAAAAGACCAGGCGCCGTTGCTGCAACTTGACGCAGCGCCCTCTGAGGCTCTGCCGCTGGAGCCCTACTTGATTGAGCTTCCCTCCAGCGTCCAACTGCTTGGCTTTGATCAACTGTTTGCCAGTTATAGCAATGGCAATGGTCGTCGCCTCACTGAAGCGATGCTGCATCGCGGTTTCAGCTCACGACATTTTTACTTTGCATTGCCCTACGCCAGCAGCGATGCCAGCGGCGATACCTGCCTGGCAGCCCTCGCCCAGCGGCTCAGTCATATCGACGTGCAGCAGCGCGACGGGGCGCAGATTCTGAGCGAATCCCATGGCGGCGCCCTGGCCAGGGCTGGCGACGATCTGCACATTCGTCCTCACGCCTTTCGTCTTCTGCCTGCAACCCGGGGACTGGCCTTGTTGCATATCTCCAGTCAGTCGCCGATCAAGCCGCACCTTCGCTTGAGCTCCTGTCGACAGCTGGTGGAACGAGACCGCGGCGAGCTGTATTTCGGCGGACTCTTCCTCGGGGCGCAATGGATCATGGCGCTATACAATCTCTTTCTCTTCTTTTCCGTTCGCGACCGCAGCTACCTCTACTACGCCGCCTATGCTGCATTTTTTGTTTTGCTGCAAATGACCATTGGCGGATTTCTACTGGAGTTTGGATTGCAGCAGCATCCGGGCCTTGAACTGGCGCTGCCTGGACCGCTGACCCTCTTGATGCTGGCGGCGCTCTGGAAATTCAGCGCCAGCTTCCTGCCCCTGCATTCGACAGGGTCGCGCCTGGCGGCCCTGTTTCAATACGGCGCAGCGGCGCTGGTTGTGCTGGCCCCGCTGGCAGCATTGCTTGGTCCGCGCAATGCCAATGCACTTGGCGCGGCGATGCTGCTGCCAGGTTCAATGCTTGCTCTGATTGCCGGCGCGCTGGCGCTGCGACGCGGCTATCGCGCTGGACGCTTCTTCGTTCTGGCCTTTGCGACGACGCTGTCCTATATGACGCTGTTTGGAATTACGCGCGTTGTCACAGTCAGCTCGTCCTTGTTCTTTACTGACTTCGTCCTTTATAGCGGCATGCCGGCGGCCTGCACGATCGAAATCCTGCTGCTTTCCTTTGCCCTGGGCGATCGCTACCGTCAGATGGAGCTGCGGCGTCAGCATGAAAAAGCCGAGTTTCAGCGCCAGCTGCAACAGGAGCGCGACAGCATCAATCGCGAGCTGCATGATGTGATCGGTTCCGATCTTTCGCTGATGTTACGCGAAGCCGCCGCCAGCCCGGAGCAACGCTCGCAACGTTTGCACCGACAGATTGCCCGCGCCTTGCGCCGGCTTCGCGACCTGGTGCATCTCAACGCCGCCGAGGCCGATCTTCCGCAAAAGCTTCCGTCCGAAATGGAGCAACGGCTGGCCGAATTGAAAGAGGCCGCCGGCATCGAAACACGGTCCCAAATTGCGCCCGTTGCCCTCGAGTTGCGCCAGGCTTTTCATCTGCAGCGTATCTTTTATGAAGCCATTGCCAACGTACTGCGCCACGCAGAAGCCAGCCGCGTCGGCGTTCTACTGGGGGCCGATAGCCGCGGACGACCGTATCTTCAGATTGCAGACAACGGTCGCGGATTTGCTCCGGACGCGCGCGCCGGGGCCGGACTGGCGCATTTGCGCGAGCGCGCCGCCCAGCTGGGGGCCCGGCTGCGTATCTGGAGCCGGCGCGAGCGGGGCGTCTTGCTGCACATCAGGCTGCCGGCAATGCGACCTGGGGAAAAATTCCCGATTGTAGACGGCCCGCACAAGAGTTAGGATGCGTCATGGCAGCCGAGCAGAGCACAGCGGCCCGCAGTGTGCGCCGTAAGATCCGCGTCGCCATCGCTGAAGACGATCAGCAAATGAGCGAGGCGGTCAGCGCCGAGATCCAGGCAAGCGAGGATTTGCTGCTTGGTCCCGTTTACTCCAGCGCCCAGCAGTGCATGGCGGACAGCGATGTCCTCCAATGCGACGTATTGCTGCTGGATTTTGAACTGCCAGACGGCAATGCTCTGGAAGTGATTCGTCAGCTTCGTCAGCGCAGCTCCAATCGACGACCGCGAATTCTGATCTTCACTGCCTTCGAGCACGAAGAACGACTGCTCTTTGCCCTGGAAGCCGGCGCCGATGGCTATCTGCTGAAAGATACGCCGCTTGATTTGCTGCTGGCTGAAATCCAGAGCGTCCATCTGGGCGCCAGTCCCATTGCGCCGCGCCTGGCCCGCGCCGTACTGGCCCGCTTCATGGGCGCCGGCGCAGCCGCTGGCGAAAGTCCGCTGACCGCCGCTGAAACTCGCGTCCTCAAGCTTCTGGCCCTTGGAATGACCTACGCCGAGGCCGCTCGAAAACTGGGAATATCGACGCACACCCTGAAAAATCACGTCGAGCGCATCTACCGCAAGCTGGAAGTTCGCGCGCGCTCCGCTGCCATCGAGAAGGGCCGCCAACTTGGCATCGTCGTCTGAGCCCTGAGCCGCCGGCTTTCAAATTGGGCTCTTAGCATTGACGGGACGGGGAAAGGCGCCTACATTGCCTGCACGCGCCTCTCCGGCGCCGAGGTTTGATGAATCGTAGTCTGAAATACCTGCTCTTTGCCGTGCTCGTTCTGCTGGTCGTTATGTACGTGATGACGCATCATCCCGAGCAAAGCAACAAACCGGTAAACCTGAGCTACTCGCAGTTCCGGCAGATGCTGAGCCCTGAGGGTCGCGAAAGCTTCGGCGAAATTTTATCGCTCCCGGAATCGGAAAGCAACCCGACAGAAACCTCGCTGACGCTGCAGATCAAGCCGCAGCAGATCAGCGGCTACTATTTGCCGCACAATCTGCGTCGCGAACCGGATGATACCCCGGCCAAGCTGCGCGTGAAGTCGCGCCCCTTTGCAGTCGATCTGATCCCTGGCTCGCTTCCGGATGACCTGACGCGCGCCCTCGATACGAACGGCATTGCTTATAAGTTCGTGAACGAAGAAGACGGCGGCTTTTTCAGCATGGTGGCGCCCTACCTGCCCGTGGCGCTGCTGTTCATTGTATTCTGGCTCTTCATGATGCGCCAGTTGCAAAGCACAGGCAACCGCGCCCTGGCCTTTGGCAAAAGTAAAGCGCGCCTTACTTCCGATGACAAAAACAAAGTAACCTTCATCGATGTAGCGGGCTGCGACGAAGCCAAAGTGGAGCTGGTAGAAGTGGTCGACTTCTTGAAAGATCCGCGGAAGTTTCAGGCGATTGGCGCCCGCATTCCCAAGGGCGTACTGCTGGTGGGCCCGCCGGGCACCGGCAAGACGCTGCTGGCCAAGGCCGTTGCCGGCGAGGCTGGCGTTCCCTTCTACACAATTTCCGGATCCGATTTTGTGGAAATGTTCGTTGGCGTTGGCGCCTCGCGCGTGCGCGATCTTTTTGAGCAGGCCAAGAAGAATGCGCCCTGCATTGTCTTCATCGATGAGATCGACGCGGTCGGTCGTTTGCGCGGCGCCGGATTGGGCGGCGGGCACGACGAGCGCGAACAAACTCTAAACCAGATGCTGGTGGAGATGGATGGCTTTGAGGAAAACGAGGGCGTCATTGTCATGGCCGCCACCAACCGTCCCGATGTTCTCGATCCGGCTTTGCTCCGTCCGGGCCGCTTTGATCGCCAGGTCGTCGTCGATGTGCCGGATGTGAAAGGTCGCGAAGCCATTCTCAAGATCCACGCTCGCAAGATTCCGCTCACTTCGGATGTGGTGCTGGCACAGATCGCCCGCGGCACGCCTGGCTTCACCGGCGCCGATCTAGCCAACCTGATCAATGAGGGCGCACTGCTGGCGGCGCGGCGCAACAAGCGACGCGTTACTATGGATGAGCTCGAAGAAGCCAAAGACAAAGTGATGATGGGGCCGGAGCGCAAGTCGCTGATGCTTACGCCCAAGGAAAAAGAGGTTACCGCCTACCACGAAGGCGGCCATGCCCTGCTGGGCACGCTGCTGCCCTACTCCGATCCGGTGCACAAGGTAACGATCATTCCTCGCGGACGGGCGCTCGGATTGACGCACTATCTGCCGGAAGAGGATCGGCACTTCTATCCCAGCAAGTACTGGGAGGATCGCATCTGCATGGCGATGGGCGGCTTTCTGGCCGAGGAGCTGGTGTTTGGCGATACCTCAACCGGCGCCTCCAATGATATCCAGCAGGCCACGCGCATTGCCCGTCGCATGGTCTGCGAATGGGGCATGTCTGATCGACTGGGCACAATATCCTACACCGATGAGAACAACAATGTATTCCTGGGCAGAGAACTGGCCCATTCCCGGCACTACAGCGATGATACCGCTGCGGCAATTGACGAGGAAGTAAAACGCATTGTCACCCAGCAGCTGGAACGCGGACGCCACATGTTGCGCGACAATCGCGAAAAGCTGGAACGCATCGCCAAGACCCTGCTCAGTCAGGAAAGCATGAACGGCGAGGAGCTGAACGCAATCATCCATCCGTCGGCGCCTGGCGATGCGCCGCAGACGGCCGCGCCGGGCGGAGACCATGGCGGCATCGGCCCGGCCCCAACGCCGGCGCCAGCGCTGTAATTCTCCACGCTGCAGCCGAACCGGCGACGGCGTTGGCGCGCTGGCTGCGGATGAAGGCAGGGCGCCGGGCGGCCGATAATTGTCAGGAAGCTGAAAAGGCAGCCTGTTAGATCGATGCTATGAGCGCCGGCGATGCCATCCTGCACCCCTTTGGCGACGATCCCGACGAGGCTCGCCAGCAACGGCGCCAGGCGCTGCTGGAGCGCACCGAGGAGTCGCGCGGCGCGGAGGGCGGCGAACTTACTTCGCGCGAACTCAAGGACCACAGCAATTTCCGAAAATCGGCGGAGCTTGCACTGCGACCGCACTGGAGCGTCGCCGACCTGCTGCGACAGCGCTTCTTCTCGCCCATCCTGCCGCCGGAGATCCAGGAAGGCATTGCGCCCACCGCCGACCGACTCAACCAGGCGCTTGACCGTTTGCAGAAATCCTTTCGCATCTACGTCGAGACTGCTGCCAGCGAAAGCCTGGAGCGAGAAGCGGAACGACTGGAGCGCCGCTACTTTCGCGATCTTGGCCAGCGCAATCAAATCGAATACGTAAAGCTTCGACGCTACTACGAGAAGATTCGTACGTTCAACGAGACGGCCAAGCGCGAGTGGCGCGAAATCCAGAAGGTCCTCGATACGCTGCTGGTATTGAAAGATACGCGTTCGATGGCGGCCGAACTGGAGCGCGAATTTGTGCGCGGCGTACACAAGCTGGTGCGTCAGACAGAATCTTTTCTGGATGATCTCAAGCTCTACCTGGAAGTAAGCAGCGAATCAATCGATCGCATCACCGGCAGCGCCAAGATCGCCTGCGAATTCAATCCAGAGAAGCGCTATACCATCGCCGCCCTGCTGGGCGACGCACCGGGAGAGACCGAGCAAGTTGCACAGCAGCCCGCCGCCGTTGAGGAACAGCGCAACGTCAATGCCAGCGAATCATCGATCGCTCAATTCATCGTGCTGGAAACTCGCGAGCATAAGCTCAATCGGGCAAGCATCATCGCCACTCCGCTTCTGGGAAGCCGCGACTGGAACCGAAGTCCGGACTATATTCTCGAAATTCCTATTCGTTACTTCGATGAATGCGTGACGCAATTTCGCAGCGCTTACCATGTTAATATGAGCCCGGACAAATTGCTGCACATGCCGCTGCCCACGGCAGCCGCCATTGTGCGCAAGGGAGTCGGCGAAATGATGCTCGGCGAATACCACGAAATGATCGTCGATATCATCAACAACGCCGCTATTATGTGCCTGGTGGACGATTTCCCAGGGGTGGACCGGCCGGATGTGTTTCTCTATCATTGCGGCCCGCGCGTGCTGGATCGCATCCTTGTTGCCGAATTGAAACAAAGCGGTCTGGGCGAAATCTTTTATCTGGACGACAACAACAACTCGATTCGCGAATACCCGCAAGAGCTGCTCCAGAAAATACTGATTGATTGGTGGAATGATCGCTTTCGCAAACTGTCGGGCGAGGAAGTGGACTCCTACCTGAGTTATTCACGGCAATTGGAGATGGTTAGACGCGAGTATCGTGCGCTGCATGAAGAAGGGGTAGCCTTGCGCAAAAAGGAACAGCCGGGGTCCAGCTATCTGGGCGTCGAAAAATGGCTGCGCGAAAATCGCACGCGGGTCTTTGGCCTGCGCAAACTGGAAATCTTCCGTCGCTTTGTCACAGCCTCCGTCCTTGAGTCTTAAGGGACGGGCCCCCAGGCAGAAAACGACTTGCCCGGGCGGCGCCAGAAGGCGAAATTGACTCCAGAATCAATGGCAGGTCGGCGTTGTCCGGCAAGCGAAGCCAGGGTGCAAAATGCTCTGGCTTTTTTCCGGATCATTTCGTGTATATACACGCAATTGTGCCGACGCCCCACGAGGTCCGTAGATGAAAGCCCTGGCGCGCGCTATCCCCTTTACTGAAGAACACAACAGCTATCGCGATATGGCGGCCGACTTCTTTGACCGCGAAGTCGCCCCGCACCACGCCCAATGGGAGCAGGATCGAATCGTACCGCGCGAAATCTGGAGCAAGGCCGGCAAACTTGGTCTGCTTTGCCCCAGCTTTCCGGAGAAGTACGGCGGCGCCGGCGTCGACTTCTACTACAACGCCATCGTAATTGAGGAAGGCGCGCGCGTCGGCAACAGCGGATTCTTTCACAGCCTGCATGGCGACGTCATCGCCCCTTATGTTCTGCACTATGCCAATGATGAGCAAAAGCAGCGCTGGCTGCCGGGGATCATCGATGGCAGCAAGATTCTGGCCATTGCCATGACTGAACCCAACACCGGCTCAGACCTGGCTGCTGTGCAAACTACCGCCATCGATAAGGGCGATCACTACGTTCTCAACGGACAGAAGACCTTTATTTCCAACGGCTACCTCTCGGACCTGGTGATCACCGTCGCCAAGACCAACCCGGACAAGGGCATCCACGGCATATCATTGCTTATGGTAGAACGCGACATGAAGGGCTTTGAGCGCGGCCGCAAGCTGGACAAAATTGGCCTGCATGCTCAGGATACGTCGGAGCTCTACTTCAATGACGTGGTCGTTCCCAAAGAGAACCTGCTGGGCAAGGCCGGATATGGCTTTCGCTACCTGATGTCGGAGCTGGCTCAGGAACGCCTGGTGCTGGCGCTGTCCAACATGCGCGGTGCGGAGGCGGTGCTTGATGAGACGCTCAAGTACGTGAAACAACGCCAGGCCTTTGGCAAGAGCATTGGCAAGTTCCAGCACATTCGTTTCAAACTTGCCGACATCGCCACCGAGCAAGCGGCTGGTCGCTCTTTTCTGGATCAAGTCCTGATGGCGCACGTCAACGGTCAGAGCAATGCTGTGGTGGCATCGCAGGCCAAGCTGCTCTGTTCAGAGATGCTGAAGCGTCATGTGGATGAGTGTCTGCAGTTCTTTGGCGGCTACGGCTTTATGATGGAGTATCCGATTGCGCGCGCCTACATCGACGCCCGCGTACAGACGATCTATGCCGGAACCTCGGAGATCATGCGCGAGATCATCGCCGGCGGCGGTCTGGGACTCTGAGCGAAGCGCTGGCGGCGCTGCTTCAAACGGCAGCGGAGCAATGTCTGGCGCTGGCCGCGGAGGCGGCGCAAGCTGGCGAGACTCCCATCGGCGCCGTCAGTCTGATCGCCTCGCCTGAAGAACTGCGCATCGTCGCCGCCGAGCGGAACCGGATTATCGAACGTCGCGATCCCACTGCGCATGCCGAACTGCTGGCCATTCAGGCCGCAGCCCAGGCAATCGGCAACGAGCGACTGGGCGAAGTGAGCCTGGTCGCCAGCCTGGAACCCTGCCTGATGTGTTCCGGCGCCATTGTCCATGCCAGACTGCGCGCCGTGTACTTCCTGGCGCCGGCGGAAAAGGGGCCGGGACTGCGTCGTTTGCTGGATCTGCATCGCGAGGGTCCGACGCGACTGAACCACTTTCCAGACGTAGCGCAACTGGATGACTATGCTGCGCGCGCCCGTCGTCAATTGCGCGATTTCTTTCAAGAACGACGCTGAGCGAATAGCGGCGCTACGTCCCCGGAAAATAGTCGGCAATACCCATTGCCTGAGCGCATCTGCTCAGCCGCTCATCATAGCAGGCCAGCTGCACTTCTTGATTGTGAGCCATCAAGAAAAGCATGGAAGCGAGGTGCAGCGCATCAAGCGTCCGCACCGCAAATGGAAAGGGATTGATGGCGCGGGAAAGCACGGTCGGCGAGAGTTCAAGCAGGGCCACCGAAGACAGGATCGCCAGTGCGGCATCGCCATGACTCCGCTCCAGTTTTCGAGCATGCAGTCGATTCCAGAGTTCATACTCCAGAAGTCTGCTGGAAATGAGTTCCTCGCTCCAGAGTTCGACTGGCGGGCGGCGGTCTTCCGCCAGCAAGGCGGCAAGAACGACGGAGGTATCCAGGTAGACCATCAGTCGTCGCGATCCCGGCCCAGTTCTTCCAGGATCAACGGAAGCGGCGCCATGGCAGGGACTTCCGGAACTGAAGCCAGTTTGAGCGTAGGCAATTGCAGCAAACCGTCCTGCACCAGGTCAGCCAGGACCGCCGCCGGCGCACTTTTCGGGCGACCGGCCGCCGGCGGCCGCAGCTCAGCAACGACTCGATCGCGGTCGATCACCAGCACCGTTTCTCCCGCTTCCGCAATACGCACATACTCGCTCAGCCGGTCCTTGAGCTTCTTGATTCCCACGGCGCGCATGACTTTGAAGTAGCTACCTATAGCTACTTTGGCAAGCCAAATGCAAGTTGCGACGGGGCGCCGGTCGACCGCCGCTAGCACTGACCTTTGGCTTGACCGGGCGCTTTCCCGGGCAATGCTGACCGCCGCTGCAGGATGCCTGCGGCGTTGCCTGGAGAGGTGTCCGAGTGGTCGATGGTGCACGCTTGGAAAGCGTGTGTGGGGTCAAACTCACCGAGGGTTCGAATCCCTCCCTCTCCGAAAGCGTGTGAGCCTGTGCGCATGTGCGCAGCATACTCGGCTCCTGATGCACGGCGCCCCGCGATGCGCACGCCAGGAGGGAGGGTGAGAACCCTCGCAGGCTTCGATCTCGTCGTGCGCGCAGCTGCCGGAGTAATCCCTCCCAACTCCCGGAGCAAAGCGACGGGAGTTTCCGCGCGCTCGCGCAGCGAGCCTTGAGTCTCCGAAAGCGTGTGCGCATGTGTTGGTTCATGCGCACTTCCGTCTTTGTCTGAGCGGATGAACTTGCCGTAAGCACGGGCGGCTTGAGCAGGAGTCAATTGGCCGGCGCATGCGGACACTCCTGGTCTCCCCCGCCGCAGGAGCGCAGCGCATTGCGGAGTTCGCGGCGTGCGGTCTGAAGACTGCGAATCTGTTCGTCTAGATCCCTCAACTTCTTTTGAACTACGGCCGAGTAGTCGATGCAGCTTTTCTTTCCCCTGGCAACCATCGCCAAGAAGGCGCGCACTTCTGAAAGCGTGAATCCGGAAGCGCGCGCCCTGGTAATGAATTCGATCCTTGCCAGCTCGTCGGCGCCATATAGGCGGTAGTTGTTTTCCTGCCGCACAGGCTTGAGCAGACCAATCCGCTCGTAGAATCGAGCCGTGTCTGCGCTTACCCCGGCCCGGCGAGCAAATGAGCCAATGGTCATGGGGCTTTTTTCGGCCGGTGAACTGCGCATTTTTTTGCTCCTGGGTCTTGACCCTGGAGTTAGCTCCAGGCCTTATCCTGAGGTGAAACCTAATTGAGGAGGTGGCATATGTCCACAAAAAGTTCAGAACTGGCCTGCGATCTAACTGCACTCACGGAGCAGGAGCGGAAAGCGCACCTCGCCAAAGCCGCTCACCTGCGCGGCTCACTGATTGGCCTGCAGGAGGTCGATGGGGGAACAGAATTCTACTTTCCAGCTGGGATGGACATCTCAGCGCTGCGTGAGTTCGCACGACAGGAGCAGCGTTGCTGTAGCTGGATCGAAGAGATATTTGTTCGAGAGGAAGCGCAGCGAAGCGTCATGATTTTGCGCGCAACTCCCGAGGGCAGAGCCGCGTGGATCAGCGCGTTCATGGCAAACACCAGCGCTCAGACTCCGCAGCCTTCGACCGGCCCCGGTTGGAAGCAAATGCTGGTCGCTGCGGGGGCAATGTGCCTCGCCTGCCTGTTTCCACTTGTGGGCGGCATACTGGTCGCACGGGGTCTGCTTCCGGCAGCCTGGAACGCAGGCGAGGGAACATACATGGCAGTCGCTGCAGGCGTGATCGCATTGTATTTTGGTCGAAGCTGGTGGAAGAGTCGGTCTGCAAATCGCGGCGATAGCAAGGATGAAAGCTGCGCCTGCTGAATCCACGACGCAAATTTCCGCCATGAATGCCGGCGAATTCGGTAAAACGCTGCTGCTCTTCCTGTTTTCGGCTGCAGCTGAAATCCTGGGCTGCTATTTTCTTTACCTCTGGCTGCGGAAGGCAGCGTCGCCATGGATGCTCCCGTGCGCTGCGCTCGCTCTGTTTGTATTCGCCTGGTCGCTCAGCTTGCATCCGGCCCCCGCCGGCCGGGTGTATGCGGCCTACGGCGGAGTTTATGTTGTCCTGTCGCTCATCTGGTTCTGGATGGTTGACGGCGCAAAAATACGAGCAACGGATCTCATTGGCGTCGTAACAGTGTTTGCCGGGATATTGATTTTGCGCGCCGGCGGGCGCACTCCTTGATCCTTTCCAGTTCATTTGGAACTACGACTGCGACCGATGGGACGGTCGGAAAGAATAACTCTGCCGACCGTGGAGTTGACAGAACGCTGGCAGGAATTCATCAATTTGCCGTCCTGAAAAAATGCTGTAACCTGTGGTGCGCAGGCGCCTTCCAAATCATTGCTGACCGGCGCTTCGCTGCCATTTGGTCTGCGATTTTTGCCCATTCATCTCAAGTGACAATACGGAGTCTGTAGGTGGAAAGTAGTACAAAGCTATTCATGGCCCCGGTCTACCACTTTGTCGACGATGGCCTCCACTACTACGTGGCGCCGGAAGCGCCCAACTGGATTGTAGTCGAAGAGGCTGGCCATCGAACCATTCAGGCATTGCTTGCTACGCCCGGCTTGAGCGTGGGCCAACTGGCCGGTTTGCGAATTGCCAGCGAGGGCATCGAGCCGGCGCGGGCCATGATTGAAGCCCATGATTTTGCAGCAAGTCTGGAGCGCTCAAAAATGGCCGCTCAGAGGCCAACGGACGTCGCATCCTATGCCGGCCGCCTGGCCAGCGCGCCTCCGGAGAGGCTGCGCGAATTGTGGCTGCAAATCAACAACAACTGCAATCTGAGCTGCCAGCACTGCCTGGTGGAGTCCGGCCCCGGCGGCGACCGCGGTCTTTCCGAGGAACGCATTGATGCGCTGGTTGAGAACGCAATTCATCTTGGAATTGAGCGTCTTTATATAACTGGCGGCGAACCCTTTCTACGAAAAGATCTGACGAAGCATCTGCGGCGCGCCCACGACGCGCAGTTGGAAACGATTGTACTGACCAATGGCAGCCTATGGGGCCCCTCCATTGTCGCCGGGCTTAAGGAGCTTGATACACAGCTCCTTAAGATTCAAATTTCAATCGATGGCGCCTCTGCGGCGGTCAACGACGCCATGCGCGGCCCGGGCGCGTTGCAGCAAGCGCTCTCCGGGATGCAACGCTTCAGCGCTATGGGATTCTCCGTATCGGCCACCTGCGTCGCGGCGGAGGAGAATCTTGCAGAGCTGGAGCAAATCCCGGCCATTGTCGCCAGCCATGGCGCCAGCAGCTTTCATCTGATGTGGTCCTTGCGACGCGGTCGAGCGCTTGCTGCACAGAACGGCTTTTTTCCGGCAGCCGCCAGAATTGGAGAGCGACTGCCTGCTGTAATTCGTGCGGCGCAGAGCGCTGGCATTGCCTTCGACAATCTGGAGGCCGCGCGCCGTCGTGTAAACGGCGTTCCACACGTGCGCTATGACCTGGGCAACCAGGGATGGGAATCGATTTGCGTCGGCGCGGACGGCCGCGTTTTTCCCTCGGCCGCTCTGGCGGGCCTTGATCCGCTGATCTGCGGCAGCGTTCTGGAAACGGAGCTCGCCCGGATCTGGAGCGCGTCACAGATCTGTCAGGAGCTGCGACAGTGCAGCCTGATTCATCAGCCAGGAGTTGCCGCCGACCCCTTTCGCTTCCTGACCGGCGGCGGCGATCTGGAGCACGCCTATCTCTACAGCGGCTCCTTTCTGGGCGAGGATCCCTACTATCCGCTTACTCGAAGCTTGATTCGCCATGCCATGACCGAGCTTGGCCGCGAAAAGCGTGATCGGGTCAATCGTCGTTCCGGTCATGTCTCTCCTCTGATTCTGCACGCCATGGGCGCCGGCGCTATAGCTTGTGGCGCCGCTGACGAGCGTCTGGCGGACAAGAGCGTGCTTACTCTACATTCCAATTGCGTCCTGTCCTTTGACGTGGATCTGCCGCGGGCCAAAGTGCGCGAGTTTTATGGCGCTGCCGCCGCGACTCCTCAGGCAGAACTGTGCTGCCCCACCAGCTTCGATCCATCGGTAATCGATCACATTCCGAAAGAAGTGATCGATCGATTTTACGGCTGTGGATCGCCGGTCACGCGAGCGGGCATTCAGCCGGGCGAGACGATTGTCGATCTGGGTTCCGGCGCCGGCATCGATGTATTTATCGCCTCGCGCCTGACCGGCGCGCAGGGACGCGCCATTGGCATCGATATGACCGACAAAATGCTGGAGGTAGCTCAACTACACCGACCCACGGTGGCTGCGGCGCTGGGCTATGACAATATTGAGTTTCGGCGCGGGTTTTTGGAATCGATTCCGTTGCCGCCGCGCAGCGTCGACCTGATCACGTCAAATTGTGTGATCAATCTTTCGCCGGACAAGCTGCGCGTCTTTGAAGGCATGTGGCAGACGCTGCGCGATCACGGTCGTATCGTATTCTCCGATATCGTTTCGGAGGTTGACGCTCCAGCTCATCTCAAAGTGAACCCGCAATTGTGGGGCGAGTGCCTGGTCGGGGCGCTCACCGAGCCCGAGCTCTATGCCACGCTGGAGCGAGCCGGCTTCTTTGGACTGGAACTTCTGGCAAAGCAATACTGGAAGACTGTCGAAGGCATCGCATTCTACTCAGTCACAGTGCGCGCCTGGAAATTTGAAAAGCAATCGGGCTGTGTTTTTGCCGGGCATAAGGCCGTCTACCTGGGACCTGGGAAGGCGCTGGTTGATGAAGAGGGCCACCAGTTCCTGCGCGGCGAACCCTACGAGATCTGTACCGACACCGTGGCCAAGCTCTCGCGAGCGCCCTATGCTTCCAGCTTCGCCATCCTCGATCCAGACGCCGAATTTCAAAGCTACGTTTGCTGCAGTACGGAAGATGGCTGTTGCTAGCGACGGGCGCTGCGCGGGCGCCCGGACTTCGCAGTCAGCGCGGCGCGCCGGCGGCGATAGATTGCAGCGCCGCAATCACTTCTTCGATGTCGGCGCGATGCAAGAAATTTGCATCGGCAAAGGCATAGCGAACCACATAGTTCTGGTCAATCACATAGGTCGCCGGAATCACAAAGCGCGCCACGCTGTCCGCATTGTGGGCGGCAATGTTCACATCTGAGAAGAAACGTTCCTGACCGGGAGATTGATAGAGCAGCTTGAATTGACGCGCCACCCGTCCGCCAGGGTCGGAAAGCACGGCAAATTCAAGCTGCAGCTTCTCCGCCGTAGTAATGCTTTGATCGGGACTTTCATTGCTGATTGCAACCAGCTGCGCGCCCGCTTCCTTGAAGCGCGGCAGGTTGTGCTGCAGCGCACGCAGTTCAATGTTGCAGGCAGGACACCAGTTTCCGCGATAGAAGCTGAGCACCACCGGCCCCTTGCTCAGGAAATCTGAAAGACGCACCAGACGATCCATGTGGTCGCGCAGCGAAAAATTGGGAATACGCTCGCCCAGCGATCGGCCGGCTGGCAGACTGTAGACATTGGCGACCTCAAAATCGCCAATCTGCTCGCCCTTCTTCGGTCCAAGGGTCGTTATTCCGGACTTCTGCAGCGCGCCAACAAAGGTCTCAAAAAGTCTGATGCGCTCCGGCGGGGCGTTCTGTTGTAGCTGTTCGGCAAATTTGGAAAGTTCAGATTGCAGGTTCATGGACAGGTTTCCCGTATCACCAATCAAAGGTCTGGGCGTCAAATAAGGTGCTTGAGTCACTATATGCATAAGGACCCGGAATCGCCCATCAGACTTTCGCTGCGACGCGACCTTCCTGGCCTGCCCTTTGCTTTTGTCGAACCATCGGGCGTCATTGTTTCTTCGGGCGGTCCTCTATCGGCCTATCTGGCGGCGCGCGGAGATGCTGGCAATTTGCTGGAGTGCGGCCTGGTGCTTGAAGCGGAGCTGGATCAGGCTCGCTATGCGCTGCAGGCCCCGGACCGCACCGATCTCTGGGGCCAACTTCAGGCCCGCTTTCCACAAGTCGATGGGCAAAGCGCGCTGCCGGCGCGCCTGCATGGCGCCTGGGACGCGCGACGCAGACAGTGGCTGATCTTCTGGCATCCGCAGCTGGAAGATCTGCAAACGATGGAGATGAAGGCGCTGCTCCTTGAGCGATTTGCTCTTTCAACTCCAGAACCGGCGATGGTCGCCGATCTTCAGGGTCGCGTGCTTTACTCCAATCAGGCGGCAAACGAAATCTGCGAATTCTTTGCCGGCGCCACCGACGGCGGAACGCTTGATGACTGCCTGAGTTTCGAAGACCCCGGCATCGATCTTCCGGCAAAATTATCTGAAATAGGGTCCGCCGATCTTGTCGCCAGAACGCGAAGCGGTCTGCGCCTCACGACGCGATGCGTCCTGGTGTTTGATCCAACAGGACATCCGCTGGGAATTGTTGTGCATATTCGCAGCGATAGCGGCGCGGCCCAGGCGGAAAGCGCCTTGAGCGACGACGCCACCCGGCATTTTCGGATGTACCGGCAGATTGTAGAGGGAAGCTCGGAGTCCATTGTTCTGGCCGACCTGAGCGGTACGATCCTCTTTGCCAACCGTGCGGCTGGAAGATTGTATGGTCGCGACCCCGCTCAGATATCCGGTCAAAACCTGGACCTGCTGGCGCGCCCTTCGGCCGAGCTCAGCCAGGCGATCGTGGCCGGCCTGCGCGATCTGGGACACTGGTCGGGAGAAACGAAGCACAGGCGACTGATCGTCGAGGGCGAGGAACGGGACTTTGAGGCCTTCCAGTCGATGGACCTGCTCTTTGATGACCAGGGAAATCCGCTGGGTATCATCAGCATGAGTCGCGACGTTACTCCGCTTCGTGAGGCAGAGCGCGATGCACATGCCAAGCAGGCGGAAATCATACGCCTGCAAGAAGCTTTTGTCGAAGACCTGGAAAAGCAGGTGCGCGAAAGGACCGCTGAACTGGCCCGCGAAAAGGACCGAACGCAGGAGCTGCTGCTAAACATTCTGCCGGCCGATACGGCCGAAGAACTCAAACTGCACGGTCGGTCGGAGCCCAGAAGCTACGGCGCCGCCACGGTCCTTTTTTCCGATTTTGCCGGCTTTACAACGCTCGTCCGTTCTCTGTCGCCCGAGGAAATTGTTCACATATTGAACGATTATTTTGTGGCCTTCGACCACATCATGACCCGCCACGGCCTGGAGAAAATCAAGACCATAGGCGACGCCTACATGGCCGTGAGCGGGGTCCCCCATCCTCGTGAAAACAGCGCCGCCAGTGCGGTACGCGCTGCACTGGATATGCAAGACTATGTCGAAGCGGAGGCGCGACGCAGGACCCTTTTTGGCAAGGCCCCCTGGCGAATCCGCGTTGGCCTTCATTCTGGACCGGTTGTTGCCGGCGTTGTCGGCGAGCACAAGTTCGCTTACGATATCTGGGGCGATGCCGTGAACGTGGCCAATCGCCTGGAGGCCGCCGGCGAAGTTGGCAGAGTCAATGTTTCTGAAGACACCTGGCGACTTGTTCAGCATGCTTTTGAAGGCGAGGCGCGCGGTTCTATTGCCATCAAGAACCGCGGGGAGATACGCATGTGGTGGGTCAATGGTCCGCGTCTTGAGCCGATGTAAGGATTGCTTGCGCCGGCCACACGCTCGGCCTCAGCTTCGATGAGTGAAGCAAACTATGTACAACGGATTTGTATTTAGATGAAAGTGGAACTGATCTTTGATGCAGATTGTCCGCACCTGGAAGAGGCGCGCCAGACGATTCGATCTGCCGCAGCAGCGGCAAACATTGCCATCGAATACCTGGAACATTGCCGGCAAGATCCGGCTGCGCCAGGCTATGCGATGAACTTCGGCTCTCCAAGCATACTTGTTGATGGCGCAGACGTCGAGCCTGGCAGCGGCGCGCCTACCGCTGACTGCTGCCGCATCTATCGCGACGAAAACGGTCAGGCGCACGGCGCGCCGTCAGCGGCGAAGCTGCTGCGCATTTTCACGCGACGGACGACCTGGCCCCCTGCGAATATTGACGAGGCTTCCGCCGGCCCTCGCGAATCAGACGCAAGTTGCGATTGAGCAAATGGCGTGCAAAGCCGGCAAAGATCGGATGTGGCAGCTCCGTATCCGCAAAAATGTGAAACGCCAGGAAATTCGCGCTGCAGCTGGCGCAGATAGCGATCGTCCAGCTCTGGCAAGGCTGCTTTGAGGTTCATGGTTTTTGCTTCTCTGGAACGAAGCTTAGGCTCGAAGGCCGCCAATTGCTTGAATGAACTGGCTCGTTGCGCGACTATCAGAAATCTTCAGAGCAAAATTGCACATCGAGGGTCCCGCGCCGCGACGGACATGTGTAGGCCATTGCTCATTTGCAACAGATGTCCGGCACTTATTAACCGGAATGGCCTCCGGGCAGCGCGATTCACTTGACAGGCGCCGCGCATTGAGTTCGTTGCAGACATGCGACGGGCTTGGTCAGCGGCGGCAACCATGCTATTTTTTGCAATTGCGGCGCCGGGTCTGTGGGCGGGCCCCAACCTGCAGCAAATTTCCAGCGACATTGTAACGCGCAGCAACACACTGAGAACTAACCCGCGGTCCATTTCATCGGCTCTGCGCAACTTGCTGAGCGCCTTTGACGGAAACATTCTTACCGTCGGGACACGTCGCATCCAAATGCATGAGGGGGCCAGCGCAGTGCAGGAGGCTTTGGATTTTGTCGGCCAGCAAGCAACGGCGCCCCCTTTGCAACGATGCCCGGCGCTGGAACGGTCGGCAACGAGACATGCTCGCGATCAATCCAGCAGCGGCGCCCTTGGCCACGAGGGTTCCGATGGCAGTTCGCCCTTTGATCGTATGATGCGGGAAGGCGTGCGCGCCAGCGCTCTGGCTGAAAACATCAGCTATGGCATTCTTTTTGGCGACGATGGCGGACTGGCAATTGCGCTGCAGTTCTTGATAGATGATGGGGTGCCTGAACGGGGCCACCGCGCCAATATGTTCAATCAAGAATTCCGCTTCACCGGCGCGGCTTGCGCTGAACACAGCCGCTATTCTCCCGTTTGCGTGGTGGATTTTTCCAACGCTTGTCCAGCCAACTAGTCCAGCGATGTTCGACGTCGCTCGAAGCACATCAGAGTCACGTCATCCTGCAAACCGCGCTCAAAGCCAACAAAGTGCCGCAGCTCGCGCAGGATACGTTCGCATACCTGGTCCGGGCTCAGCGCTCCGCAGCGCTCCAGCAGCGAAACCAGTCGCTCTTCTCTGAAGCGATCGCCATACTCGTTTTCCGCCTCTACGACGCCATCGGTATACATCAGAATTCGATCTCCGGATTGCAGCTGGAACCGCTGGTTCTCCCAGATTGGATCGATTTGCGGATGGATTACCGGACCGAGAGCTTCCAGTTCTACAACGTCTCCGTCACGACTGAGCAACATTGGCGGCGGCGCGCCGGCGGCCGCGACCGTGAGCGCCCCATCCTGGACGCTGAAACTGGCCACACAGGCCGTAAAATGACGTCCGGCCATGCGGTCCAGAACGCCGCGATGCAGGCGCGTCAATAGCGCCGCCGGATCGGCTGCCAGCTCATAGCAGGGGGGCAGCGCTGCCTTGATCGCCGTGGAAAGCAAAGCCGCCGGTACGCCATGCCCGGAGACATCGGCAACAATGAACAATGCTCGATCGCCGCGCAAATGAACATCGACCAGGTCGCCGCCAATCAAATGCATTGGCTCATAATGATACGCAACGGCCAACAGTTCCTGATCTGGAAGTTGCACCGGCAAAAGCGCCAGCTGAATCTCGCGTGCAAGAGATAGCTCGGCGCTGATTTCGGCGCGCTCCAGCTCCTGCGAACGCAGCCGCGAACCAACGCCCAGCGACAGCAGGGCGGCGCTGACAACGGCGCCAATTGCCAGACCATGCTGCAGCCAGAAGAGCAAGGTGAATCCGCCCAGTTGCATAACTCCATGCAGCGTCGTGGCCAGGAAAAATACGCCCCAGGCAATCAGATAAGGCCGGGCCGGCCGAAAGCCGCGACGCATGCGCGTCAGAGCAATCCAGATCGAGGCTGGCGCCAGAACAAAGGAGCATACTATGGCCAGGCCCGTAGCCGCACGCACCCAGCCGGCCATTGACAGTACTGCTGCCAGCAGCAGGCCGGCAATGATCCAGTGCAATAGCCGCGCGCCAAGCGGCAGCGCCGAAGCGGCGTGAAAATAGTCGGCGGTAAAAAATGCCACCAGGGCCAGACCAAGGGCGCCAATGGCCGGCAAAAATCTGCTATCCAGGTCTGCCTGGCCCAGGAACAGCCAGCGCTGGGTCAGGCCGGCAAAGCCAGCCGTAAATAATATCATAAATACAACAATCAGTACATACAAAATGCTGTTACGATCGCGCACAGCAAGGTAAATGAACAGGTGATAGAGGGCCAGCGCTGCCAGAGCCCCAAAAATCAGACCATAGCCCCACGCAAAAGCGCGGCCGCCGTCGAGGAGCGCTGATTGTGGTACAATAGCCAGCGGCAATTGCAGCGTAGTTCGATGTTGCGCACGAAGCAGAAGCTCTATGCTTTCCTGAGGCTGGAGCGTAAGCGGAAATGCATAATAGGGGAAAGCCAGCGAAACAGTAGCGGCGTCCTGGCTGGCGCCGCTGCGAGCCAGCATTGCCGTACGATTGTGATCCACGCGATAGAGTTCCAGTTCCCAGAGACGGGCGTTCTCCGCCAGCAGTAAGCGCGTAAGCGGCGCATTGCCGTGATGAGCGACGCGCAAACGGACCCATACCGCCGCCGAGGTCAATCCTAGATTGACGGCGGGCCTGGGCCAGTCTTGCCAGGCGGGACTCGACGCAGCATCGTCGGCGCTGAGCGTCGCCCCCGGATCGATCAGTACTTGCGCCTCGCCGGCATTGATTTCATGCCGTTCGTTCAGAGCAGAAAGTTCCAGCGTACGCACGGGGACTGGCGACTCTGCCGCCATCTGTGGCTGGCAGCGCCAGAGCTGGCAAGTAAGCAGCAAGAACGGCAGCAGCATGCGAGCAGTCAGGCCCGAGGACTTGCGGCGATTTCGCCATGGCCATCGATTATCCGATGGAGCGCGACCGCCGGATCGTTCGAGTTTCACGGGCCGGCCTTCCGACTGGCTTCACTGATAGACTGCGCCAGCGCCCTGTTGTGTTGCAGGATCGAAGCCGGCAGATCGGACCAATCCCAGCGATAGGCCTGATCGCACCATTCGCCCGGTCGCTGCTCGCGACTGGAAAAGGGCGGGAAACGTTCATTGTGAAATCCCGGTACGTCTACCCAGTAGCCGCTGAAGCAAAGCGTCGCCGTTGCCGGATCATAGTAAGTCTGCGGCGGCAAAGGATCGCTGCGCAGAAGATCCAAACGCAAGGGACGCAATTCGTAGCTACTGAACCGATCCGACTGCAGATCCGGCGGCAGTAATACTTGATGGTTCACAAGTTCTTCGCCCTGCTCTTCGCCAAGACCGGCCAGTGGCAACAGTCGCTGGATGATATGTCCGGCCAGCTCGGTCAGCGCGGAAATATGATAGAGGCCGGCGCAGGGATAGATAGCATGCGAACCCTCCGCCACGGCTGCGCTGAAATGGCCGTGAATCTGCGGCATATTACTATCCGGCAGATCGATGCGCACGCGTCCCGTATTCCAGATTTTCAATTTTTCCAGAAAGAGAATCGGTTGTCCTTCCAGATGACCGGAGAGCGTAATCGATAGCAGCTTTTCGCTGGCATCAAAGCACAATGTCATGCTTTCGCGATCGAAAATATGCGGCCCAACATTGAGCAGGCGGGCTATGCCGGTTTTGGGATCGAAGGCGTAGAAGGTATGGTAGTGTAAAAAGAATCGGTCGCCCTCTTCCATGTAGGAGTAGTAAACAACCGAACGCCGCGCTTCGCCATGCACGTCCTTGAAGGACGATCGACCAAAGTCGAAAAACGACTGATCGAGCAGATAGTCCTGGTGGCCATTGTAACGAAGGAAGTCGTCCAGTAGCGGCGCAGCGATTTGTCGCTCGCCAAATATGCTTTGTACGCGAACAGTATTGGCGCCTTCGCGCAGCGGCTCGCTTTCGAACAGATCGCCAAGCGCCACAGGAAAATACTGTTCCTTTGCGCTGCACAGGAAGACTGGAGCATGACGGCGAGCCAGGGCGTCAATCGCCGCCGGACTGCGCTGCAAGGATGGCTGCACGTAAATCTGCTGACGCCACAGAACGCGTCGGCCCTCGGAGCGCGAAGCATAGAGCGTCAATTGTAGGGCGCCGTGCGGTTCGGCGCTTAGATCGGCGCGCAGCGAGGCGCCTGCTTGCAGCGGCCCATCGGCGATCTGGCGTCCATCGCGCTCCAGACAGAAGCGAAGTTCAGAAGTCTCTACTCCAAAGATCTCGCGGCACTGCTGCGGATGGTCGCGAAGCCACGGCGACTCGCACTCCAGCAGGGGGCCGGCGCGCAGGATGCGCAGCATCTGTTCCAGCTCTGCAGGCATCGCACATCGACGCCGTGGCGCGCCGCCACGCCAAGTGGAAATCAAACCGGATGCGGCCCGGATAGCAGGAAGGCGGCATTGATCAGGCCAACGTGCGAGTAGGCCTGCGGAAAATTTCCCCAGAGCGAAGCATCACGAGCATCAAAATCCTCGCTGAAAAGACCCAGCGGATTGGCGCAACCCAGCAACCGTTGGAAAAGCTCCCGCCCCTTTTGTTGCAGGCCAACGCGGCAGCGCGCTTCCGCCAACCAGAAGGCGCAGATCAGAAACGCCGTCTCCGGCTGGCCAAAGTCATCCGGCGTCAGATAGCGATAGAGCAAGCCGCCGGGCGCCTCCAGGCCGCTGCCAATGGCCTCCACATGGCGGCGCGCTCGCGGATCATCGCTCTGCAAAAAACCAAGGTTGACCATCATCAGGAGCGAAGCGTCAAGCATGGCGCTGTTGGGCCACATAACATAGGCGCCCAGCTGCTCGTTCCAGTACTCCTCCTGCAGCGCCAGACCTGCCTCCGCCGCCAGGTGACGGGCTCGCAGCATCAGTCCCTGCTCGCCGCTCATTTCAGCAATAGCGGCGATGCGCGTGGCGCCAACCCAGTGCATCAACAGAGTGAAGGCATTGCGTTTGCTGATGCTGCGGTATTCCCAGATGCCGGCGTCCGAGTCGCCGATCGTGCGCTGGATTTGCTCGCAAAGCTCGTTGAGGATGGAGAGATCGGGCCCAACATCGGCCTGAAATCGTTCATCCGTATAAAGCGGGGTGAGCGCCAGGGCCATTTCGCCGTAGACATCATTCTGTATCTGACGCCAGGCGTCGTTGCCTACGCGCACCGGAAGGTGCTTCAAATAGCCGCCCAGCAATGGGAGCTCGCGCTCGGTAAGAGCGTTTTCGCCGGCCACGCTGTAGAGCGGCTGCAGACGTCCGCCATCGGCCCCGGCGCGATCGCGCATGAAGTTGGCAAAGCCCTCCATCTCTTCGAAATGACCGAGCATACGAAAAGCGCGTATGGCCAGCGCGGCGTCGCGCACCCAGCAATAACGATAGTCCCAGTTACGCGCCGAGCCCGGCGCTTCGGGGATGCTGGTCGTTGTCGCCGCAATGATCGCGCCTGTATCTTCAAACTGGTGCAGCTTCAAAATCAGCGCTGAGCGAATGACCTCGCGTTGGTATTCCGCGGGTAGCGTGGTGTGCTTTACCCAGGTGCGCCAGTAGAGCCTCGTGCGCTGAAAGAAATTCTCGCAGCTTTCCTCCAGCGGCCCCTCCAGCGGCGGTCCCCATGCCAGGGCAAAATAGACCGGTCCCTCCAGAGCAAAGAGCGCGCCGGACTGAAGATACTCCAGCGAATGATTGGTGGTCAAACGCAGCCGGCCGCTGGCCCCGGAATATTCAATGTGATGGCTGCCTACCTCGGCCTGCAGTCTTACCTCGCCATAGTCGTAGACAGGCTGGCAGCGCACGCGCAAGAGCGGCCGGCCGGCAAGCGGGCGCACAATGCGAATCAACATCGTTGGGCGATAAGAGCGTTCGTTTTGAATGAAGCGCGGAGCGAAGTCCAGAATTTCGAAGCAACCACTGCGCGACTCCACGATGTTGCGCAATATGTTTGTGTTTCGTAAGTAATCCAATCGGCCGGGCGGCGCCGGCGCGCCGCCTGGCTCTGCGCCCTCAATCTGAAAATGCCCGCCACACTGGCCGTCCACGAGCCCGCCAAAGACAAAACTGGAATCGAATCGCGGAAAGCAGAGCCACTGTACCGCCCCGCTGGAATCTATCAGCGCATTGAACTGACAATTGCCGACGATGCCGAGATCACGTAAGCTCATGGTCAAATCCACGCTCCTTGAGCAGCGGCCGCCAGCTCGCTGAAAAAGGGCGGCACGTCCGACTGCGAATCGAGATTGAAGCGCGCCCGCGTGGCGTGCAGTCCAACGCGAACCGTCCAGCACTCGGGCGGCAGCGACTGGAACATGTCCTCGTCGGTGGCATCATCGCCGATCGCAAGAATCCAATCATAGTCCTCGCGGGCCATCATCCTCAGCGCTGCCGCGCCCTTGTTGGCGCCCAGCATTCTGGCCTCCACAATGCGATTGCCGCGCAGGATTTGCACCTCGAGATTGGCGGTGAGCGCCGTGAGCGTATCGAGCAATTCCTGTTCCCGGGCCCGCGCCGCCTCCAGATCGGCATTGCGAAAGTGCCAGACCAGCGAGAATTCTTTCTCTTCAACAAAGGCGCCCGGGGTGCGGTCCGCGGCCAGGTCAAAGACTGGACGCACCACCGACTTCCAGTCGGCGCCGGCCATCTGCAGCTCGCGCCACTCCTCGCCTTGCAAGCGCGTCGCAGCGCCGTGCTCGGCAATCAATGTCAGCGGCAGATCGCCCAGCCAGCGTTGCAGCGTTTCGCGGTCGCGACCGCTGATGATGACCAGCTGACACTGTTGGGCGATTTGCAAAAGCAAGCTTCGGATCTCTTCGGAGGGATGGGCGAGCTCTGGCATGGAATGGAAGGGGGCCAGAGTGCCGTCGTAGTCCGTCAGGAGCAGGCGCCGCCGTGCGCCGCGCCATGCCTGCAGCAGCGAATGCCGGGCCGCGCCGCGCAGCGGACGAATTTCCAGCTGCCGCTGTTCGCCCTGCCAGGCCTCCAGCGCACTCATAAATTCATCCGCCCAGCGGAAGACATCATATCTTCGAATCCGCGACTGCATGCGACGCATACGCGCACGCTGCTCATCGAGGGGCATTTCCAGAGCGTCGGCGATGGTCTGGGCCATGCCGACAATATCATTGGGATTCACCAGCAACGCCTCGCCCAACTCCTGAGCGGCGCCAGCCATTTCGCTGAGCGCCAGTACGCCAGCCCCGTCGGCCCGAGCAGCCACGTATTCCTTGGCGATCAGATTCATACCGTCGCGCAGCGGCGTGATCAATGCCACGTCGGCCTGACGGTAGAGCGCCGTAAGCATATCGAAATCATATGTCTTAAATAAATATGTAATGGGCGTCCAATCCGGTCGAGAAAAGCGGCCATTGATCGCGCCCACCAGTTCGTCGATCTCGCTTTTCAAGAGCTGGTACTGATCCACCTCCACGCGCGAAGGAACCACTACAACGATCAAGGAAACGCGTCCGATCCAGTCGCTGCGTTCTTGCAGAAAGCGCTCAAAAGCGCGCAGGCGGTGGGCAATCCCCTTGGAATAGTCCAGTCGATCAATGGAAAGGATCCAGCGGCGGTCGGCGCGCGCCTCAGACAGGCGCTGCTCCTCGCGCAGGCTATCAGACGAACGATCCGAATGAAAAAAGCGCTCAAAATCAATGCCCATCGGGAAGGCGTCGACCTTGACCGCCCGATCGCCATACAGCAGCCTGCCGGCCTCGCTTTCCACGCCCAGAATTCGCAAAGCGGAGCGTAAGAAGTAGCGAGCGTAGTCGTGCGTATGAAAGCCAATCAGATCGGCGCCCAGCACGCCGCTGATCAGATCGCTGCGCCATTGTCGAGGCAGCAGACGAAAAAGTTCAAACTCCGGAAAGGGAATGTGTAGAAAAAAGCCGATGCGCGCCGCCGGTCGACGCTGCCGGATCATCCCCGGAACCAGCATCAGCTGGTAGTCATGGATCCACAATAGATCATCTTCGCCAAGCTCGGCCAGAATGGCCTCGGCATAGATCTGGTTTACCCGACGGTACTCTTCATAGAATTCAGCGTCATAGACTGCGTAGCTGGGAAAGTAGTGGAACAGCGCCCACAAAGTGGAATTGCAGAAGCCATGATAGAAATCGCGCATCTGAGCCTCGGTCAAGAAGACCGGCGCCGCATCGTGCTCCCGACGCAGCAAGGCGTCAAAGCGCAGCTGGTTCTCGCCATCCAATTCCAGACCGGGCCAGCCGATCCAGAGCCGGCCGGCCTCTGGCCGACCGGCAAGAAATGCGCGAATTCCCGTGGCCAATCCGCCGACGCTGGGAGTAAGCCGGAATTCTGCGCCGGCGCGCTGAATGGAGAATGGCAAACGATTTGATACGATCAAATAGCGCACTGGGGTTCAAGCTGAAGGAAGAGCGAGATCAGTCAAGGAATGTGTTTGCTGCCTGCCGCTGCGCTGGGCGTCATGCTCCGGGGGTGCGCTCATGACCGCGGAACAGCAAAAAATGCGCGAGTTTGTCGAGCGCCTCTGGTCCAATCCGGCAATCCGCAGCGCGCCGCTCTCCGAGCGCGAGACAGCCATCCTCAATTTTGTCAAAACCAACCAGGCCGGGCTGCGCGAGGCCTTTGCCAGGCCGGAATATTTTCCTGGCTCTTCGTGGGAGAAAGCGATGACGCTATTGCTCTCCGAACTCAGCCACGCACTGGACGTTGAGCTGCGTCCGCGGCTGGCAGGCGCTGTGGATCGCGCCATCCATCCAGCAGTCCGTGAAGCGCTCAAAGATCACGGCGGGATCGGCGTGGACCTCGGCCAGCTTCGCGAATACTACGAGTCTCAACTCCAGGATCGCAGGGTGCGCATGCAAATTGCGCAAAGCCTCGACGCCATGGAGAGTCCGATTTTCGATCGCTACGGCAAAGCCATCGAAGCCCATCGCCGCACGATTCACTTTGAACTGACGCGGCGCGATCGAGTGGGCATTGAAGCCGGGTATCTGGGCGAATACTTCAAGTTGGTTGCGCTATTTCGTCCGTTGTTCTTCATCAAATTCGATCGCCCGCCCCTGCACGATACAGCTATAGCCGATCATGCACGCAATCAGCGCGAGATTGGCAAGGCCCAGCAGGCGGCGATGGAATCCTTTCGCGAGGCTGTCGGCTATGCGCCCGATGCGGTGTTGCTTCCGGCAATTGGCAGCTTTCTGCCGACAGCCGACAACCCGGAGCTCAGCGCTTCTGCTCGCGTGGTGGCGATCCTGATGGCGCGAGCCCAGGACCTGCGCAAAGAGCCGGCAGCGCAGGACCGCGGCGCGGAGACGCCCGATAAATCGTGGTTCAGCATTCACCGGCGCATTGCGCGCAACACCGGCCTGGATAGTCGATTTCTAGAGGATCTCTATTTGATTGCCGGAGAGGAAGGCTGGTAGTTATGCAAACGAAGCGCGCTGCGACCGATCACTTTCCACGACCGATCGAGTATTTCATCTTGCTATTGATCGTCCTCGTCATAGGACTGATCATTGTCGAAGAACTGGCCATCGTATACTCGTGGTCGCACCGCAGCAACGTCTACCTGACGATTGCCGCTTTCAGCTTTGATTTTCTGTTTTCCATTGAGTTTCTGGGTCGTAGCGCTGTCAGCGCCCGTCACGGACAGTTCTGGCGCTACATCCGCGATCAGCGCGGCTGGATTGATTTTATCAGCTCGTTGCCGCTGCTGCTGCTGGTGTCAGGCCCGGCGCTCTATCTGATTCTATTCAGCGATGCCTCAGCCGGCGGTCTGCTGGCCTTTCTGTCAATTTTGAAGACTGCTAAGGCGGTGCGCGTCACTCGTATCTTGCGATTGATCCGGGTCATCAAGCTGCTGGGAAAAATCCAGAATACGGAATCGGCGATGACCAACCGTCACGTGGCGACCATTGCCACAACTGGCGTAGCCACGCTGGTTGTGGCGCTATTCATTGCGCAATTCGTTCCTTTTCTTCACGTCGGCGATCGCGGACCGCACGTCGAACGCTGTCTGAATTCGCTGGCGGCTGCACTGAAAAGCACGCGGCCGCGCGGTCAAGGCGCTCCGGATATGCTCTGGATCGCGGAATTCCTGGCCAGCAGCCCGGCGATGAGCGATGTCATCCGTCTGCGGGACGCCAGCCAGAATATCGTCTACCAGCATCCAGAATACCAGGAGCTGCTCTGGAATTCACACCAGTCGGGAGAATGGCAGCCGGTTGGAGTAACCGGCTATATGGCCCAGATTTCTTACCGTTCCGCAGACATGGAGCATGCACGGCTGAATCTCTTTATCCTGGCGGCTATACTGGCGCTGGTAGGCGCCAACATGCTGCTCTACTCCCGAGAATTTGCGCAGACCGTAGCTGATCCAATCTTTGTGATGAACAAAGGATTGCGCGAGTGGGACTACAACCTTGAGGTGCGCCTGCCGCGCGGCGACCAGCAGGAGGAGGTCTTTGAACTGGCCCGGGCGTACAATAGCCGTTGGCTGGCTATCAAGAACCAGATCCGCGAATACCGCCGGCGCAAATCAGGCGGCGGCGCTTCCGCCTCGATCTCGCTCAACGACGTCCTCTAGCCGACGCCTGCCATTGGCCTGGACGGCGACGCAGGCAGCTCAGCTCAGCTCAGGGACCGCTGGCCGGCGGCGTATTGTTTTCGGCGGCGGGCGCTGGCGCTGCGCCAGTTGGCGGAGGGCTGCTCTCGGCAGGCGGCTGCGCTGCGGGCAGCTCCGGCGCCGGATCGATTTCGGGCTGCGGGTCATCGATAGGTTCATCCTCAATCTCGACCTCGGGAAAGGCGCCCTCAATACGGCCGCGCAGCGAGGCCTGGGCATAATCGGCCCAGACGCTGGCAGTCTGCGCACCGGAACCCTGAAAAGGCGCTCCCTCATCCTGACCAAGCCAGACGACGGCAACATTCTGCGGCGTGAGGCCCACAAACCACGCGTCACGTACGCCCGGCATGTGCGGAAATCGTCGCT